>SDWN01000141.1 GCA_004195305.1 Neptunomonas sp.
AGATGTGTATAAGAGACAGGTTATTCGTAACATGGTTGTACGGATGAAGGACGCGGTAACGGGTGTTTCTGCTATCAAGGCTTCTGAAGCTCGCGATGACCGCAAAGCTCCTCGTCGGGAAGCGCCACGGCGTGAAGAGCCGACTGAAGCAGTTGTTGCAAGTGGCGACGATTCGGCTGTTGAAGATACCGCCGCAGAATAAGCCAGTTAACGCATAGACATTTTTTAGGAGAGACATAATGGCTCGTTTTTTCCGTCGCAGAAAGTTCTGCCGTTTCACCGCCGAAGGCGTTACCGAGATCGATTACAAAGATCTTGAAGTCCTGAAGGGTTACGTCAGCGAAACGGGTAAAATCGTACCTAGCCGTATCACGGGTACCAAAGCTAAATATCAGCGTCAGCTGGCGACCGCGATTAAGCGCGCTCGCTATATTGCACTGCTGCCTTACACTGACAGCCACCTGTAAGGCTTTCGTAAGGGAATAGATGTGATGCGTGCACTGGCCGAGTGGGTAATGCGTGGTCGGAGGCAGGCAGTTTTTGCAACGGTACTGAGTGCTTCGGCTCCACTGCTATTTTTGCTGGTCGAAGCGGGAGGCGCCCGGTTATTGCTGGGTCTGGTAGCCACGGTGTTGATGACACTGAGTGCTGCGGTCGTCGGTCTGGTGACTCTGAGAAGAGGAAGCAGCGACGGCGTTGGATTGATGCTATGGGCGCTGCTGCCCGCGTTGGTCTGGCTTATTTGGCGGGATGAAGCGTCGCCCCTGGTCACTCTGTTGGGGACTACCGCGTTGGCGGTGGTGTTGAAGCGCACCGCATCCTGGTCACAGACACTGTCTGTAGCAACGGTAGCAGGACTATTGATCAGCTTTATGATCGATACGCTACTGCCGGGTACGGTGGCTCAAGTCACCGCAGCGGCGGGGCAGCTGGTCGAGGTTCTCGGCGAGACCCGCCCGCAGGTGACCCAGGTGCTCGATGCTGGCTGGTTACGGGAGCTGCTCTTGGGCGTGATCGTAGCGAGTTACCTCGGTACCGTGCTGACCAGTCTGGCGATATCGCGTTGGTGGCAATCGATGCTCTATAACCCGGGTGGGTTTAGAGCGGAGTTCCATGCGTTGCGGCTGCCGCCGCTGTTTGCAGCGGCAGGTCTGATCGTTATGGTGCTGGCGAATAGCCTGCCGGGCGAGATGGTGCGCTGGCTACCGGTGATGATTACACCGTTTATGATGGCCAGTGTCGCACTGATCCACGGGCTGGTTGCAAAAAGAGGTTTAAGCAGGTCTTGGTTGGTCACCTTTTATGTGGTGATGTTTATAACCGGGCCTTATCTGATAGCCTTGCTGATTATGCTGGCTGTTGCCGATAGTTTTATCGACATCAGGCGCCGGCTGACAGCAAGAACCTGAGCTCTGGCTCAGAAGAAACTGAAGAGGTTTGCGAGATGGAAGTCATTCTACTCGAGAATGTTGGCAGGCTTGGTGGTCTGGGCGATAAAGTTAACGTCAAGGCAGGCTACGGTCGTAACTACCTGATGCCTTTTGGCAAGGCAGTACCTGCGACTAAGTCGAATATCGAAAGCTTTGAAGTACGTCGTGCTGAGCTGGAAAAAATTGCAGCTGAGAAGCTGGGCGTTGCTGAAAAGCGCGCTGAAAAGCTTAACGCACTAGAGTTAACTATCGTGGCTAAGTCTGGCGACGAAGGTAAATTGTTCGGTTCTATCGGTACTCGCGATATCGCAGATACCATCAATGCCGCTGGTGTTGAAGTAGATAAGAACGAAGTGCGTCTGCCTGAAGGCGCTATCCGCGAAATCGGTAATTTCGAAGTCGATGTTCAGGTGCACAGTAGCGTAACTGCAGTAGTTAAGTTGGCTATTGTTGCTGAGTAACTGCTGAATAGCCGCTGAGTAATCAGCTGGCCTACTGATCCTGGTCGCTATTATTAGCGATCGGGGTTAGTTAAAAAGCACCGCAGGGATAACCCGCGGTGCTTTTTTTTTGTAGTTTTAGTAAGCTACAGCTCTCTTTTCATAGTCACAAAACTCATAGATATCACCATGCAGCAGGTCAGCGAGCTCGATCCGGAACTACTTAAAGCTAAAACCCCACCGCATTCGCTAGAAGCTGAGCAGGCGGTGCTGGGAGGGCTGATGCTGGACGATTCGGTCTGGGATGCAGTTAATGAAATCGTCGTTGCCGATGATTTTTACCGCCCCGAGCACCGGGTTATTTTTCGTACCATGGATACGCTGTTCAAGGCCGAACAACCGATCGATGTGGTCACGCTCTCCGAAGAGTTGGATCGGCATCAGGAGCAGGATCTGGTCGGCGGTATCGATTATCTGGTTGACCTGGCGCAGAATACCCCGAGTACCGCGAACGTCCGTGCCTACTCCAATATCGTTAAGGAGCGCTCGACGCTCCGGAGCTTGATCGGGGTGGCGAATGAGATCGCCGAAAATGCCTTTCATACCGAAGGTCGTTCGAGTGCCGATATTCTCGATGACGCCGAGCGTAAGGTGCTGCAGATCGCCGAGGGGCGTCAAAAAGAGGGTGGGCCGCGGAGCGTTAATCCACTGCTTGAAAGTGCGCTGAGCCGCATCGATGAGTTGTTCACCTCCGGTAGTACCATGACCGGTATCAGCACCGGTTTTACCGATCTCGACCAGATGACCTCGGGAATGCAGCGCTCGGATCTGATTATCGTTGCCGCACGTCCGTCGATGGGTAAGACCACTTTCGCCATGAACCTGGTGGAAAACGCCCTGATGGGGCAGGATAAGCCGGTCCTGGTGTTTAGCTTGGAGATGCCCGCCGAAGGTCTGGTGACGCGGATGTTGTCCTCGTTAGGCAAGATCGACCAGACTCGGGTGCGGGATGGCAAGCTGGAGCAGGATGACTGGCCCAAACTGACCAATGGGGTCAATATGCTCAAGGATAAGCTGCTCTATATCGATGATAGCTCGGGTATTTCACCGGGCGAGATGCGTTCCCGGGCGCGGCGGATTATGCGTGAGCATGGTTCGATGGGGATGATCATGGTCGATTACCTGCAGTTGATGTCGCTTAAGGGGCAGGCCGAGAGTCGGACCCAAGAGATTTCGGAGATCTCGCGTACCCTGAAGGCGCTAGCCAAAGAGATGGATTGCCCGGTTATTGCGCTGTCTCAGCTTAACCGGAGTCTGGAAAACCGTCCTAACAAACGTCCGGTGAACTCGGACCTGCGCGAATCGGGCGCGATCGAGCAGGATGCCGACGTGATCATGTTTATCTATCGCGACGAGGTCTACAACGAAGATAGCGAGTACAAGGGGCAGGCCGAGATTATTATCGGTAAGCAGCGTAACGGCCCGATCGGAAGTTGTCGGTTGGCCTTCATCGGCAAACACTCCAAGTTTCAGGATCTTGCTGCTGATCATTATCAGGACTATTAATCGGGTGAACAAATAGGTTCCATGGCTATTTGTCCATCGCCCCTAAAATCTGCCGCAGTTGCGTGGAACCGCCAGATTTTCAGGGACTCGCATGGGTCTTCGACCCATGTTTACGACTCGCTAGCAGTATTAGGCCGGTCTACTCGGTCTGCTTGATGAATTTAGTCTTGAACTCATCGGGGATCGTGACCACTTTGCGTTGCTCGTAGTCGAAAAATACCACCCCGGTTTTGGCATGGGCGATCTCGACTGCGGATATGCGGTTGCTAAGCAGAAAGTAAAAGTCACAGCCGTATTTGTTGAAGTCGCCGATACCCACATCGATCTGCACCTGGTCGCCATGGAACCCTTCCGCTTTGTAGATGATGGCGGTGTCGGTCATGATCAGTCCCAGACCTTCGATGTCCAGTTCACCGTATTGGTACTGTTTCAGGAACTGCACCCGTGCCTCGTGCACCATCGCCAGGACGGCATCATTGCCCAGGTGGCCGCCGTAGTTGATGTCACTGATCCGTACCGGTAACTCAGTGCTGAAAGTGAAGTGTCGGGGCATGTCGATCTTGATACGTGCCATATTGTTTGAATCCTTAAAGGTTGGATAGTACATCGACCCTGTCTCTTATACACATCT
>SDWN01000143.1 GCA_004195305.1 Neptunomonas sp.
AGATGTGTATAAGAGACAGGGCTATGGTTGAAGCAGGCGTTGCCGCAAGCCTGGGCGCTGTTGCTGGGGCGTTAAAGTTGGACCTAAGCTGTGTTCATCACCGCAGGGGGTGATAAAAGGCTGGAATAAAGGGAGTAGCCAGGGGGTGCATAGGCAGCCGTCGCACGCAGTCGCTGACAGCGTCAAAACCCGAGGGTAGGGGAACGCGTATTTTTTACTCTAAAGAGCCACTACGGCAATAGCGCCGCTCGGGGCGCCCCACCGTGCCATAGCTGATCTTGGCTTGCAGCTCACGGGTACCAATCAGATATTCCAGGTAACGCCTTGCGGTAGTGCGGCTGGCGCCGATGATAGTGCCCACCTCTTCGGCGCTGAGGATCGAGGATTTCTCGGCAAACAGGCTGCAAATTTTCTTCAGCGTGAGGCTGTCGATGCCCTTGGGCAAACGCAATGCTGTTTCTGATACACCTGCCTGAAGGGTACGTGGCAGCAGGGTATCGACGTCGGTTTGGAGCAGGGAGTCGAGCTCACGGAGCTTTCTCAGGTGTTCTGCATAGTTGCCCAGTGCCGTCTGTAAACGCTCGAAGATCAACGGCTTCAGAATATAGTCGAACACCCCGCCGCGCAGTGCTTCACGCAAGGTATCGACTTCGGTGGCGGCGGTGACCAGGATTACATCGGTACGACAGTTCTGTGCTCGCAGGGTGCGTAATAAATCCAGGCCGGTGCCGGTCGGAAACTGAATATCGAGCAGCAGCAGCTCCGGTTCCAGCACGACGACCAGATCCTCGGCCTCTTCCAGCCCGTGAGCGATTCCTACCAGCTCAAAGCCGGGAATACGTTGCAGAAAACGCTTCTGAATCTCGGCAATGCGGCTATCGTCTTCGGCGATGACCACTCGGATGGCGTTACTCATTCGGGTCTCCTGCCAGAGCGCGGATCGAGCTAGACCCCGCCTCTGCTCGCAACTGTTTCGGCAGATAAACGGTAAACCGCGCGCCGCCCTGATCGGCGGATTCGACCGCCACGCTACCGCCCAGCAATCCCAGCAGGTTGCGCACCAGATGCAGCCCCAGGCCGTGTCCTTGTTCGATTTTACTGCTGACGCCTTTGTCAAAGATACGCTGCTGCTCGGCTGTGCTAATTCCGGCCCCCTGGTCTTCGATCTCAAAAATCAGGTCATCGCCCAGGTCGGTCATACTCAGGCGTACCTTGCCACCGGCACCGGTATGGTTCAGCGTCGCTTCCAAGGCATTATCGATCAGGTTGCCAAGAACACTCACCAGCTGTTCGCGCGGCAGGCGCTCGGGCAGCTCGGTCATGTGGCTTTCCGGATCGATCAGTAGCAACAACCCCATCTCCCGGGCGCGGTTGTATTTACCCAACAGGCAGCCTGCCAGCACCGGATCGGGCACCGCCTCCAGCAGCAGATGAATTAATGCCTGGTGGTGCTGAGCCTCCTGGCCGATCAGGCCCAGAGCTTCATCGGTGGCACCGATCTGAATCAACCCGGCAATGGTATGGAGTTTGTTGGAATACTCATGCGCCTGGCTGCGCAGACTATCGGCGTACTGCTGGATGCGGGTCAATTTCTGACTAACCTGATCAAGTTCATCCTTGCGTCTGAAACTCGAAACCACCCCGGTAACCTGATCACCCTGATTCAGCGGCAGCCGGTTGACGATCAGGTTGCGATCGGCGAGCCAGACCTCCTGGTCAAATTGCGGCAGGCCGGTCTGGAGTACCTCCAGCATCCGACTATCGGGCAGCACCTGATCGATAGGGCAGCCGATCAGCAGGGTGTCCGGTGACAAACCCAGAGTCTCGATAGCGGTGCGGTTAATCGTAGTGATCAGACCTTCGGCGTTAATGGCAATAATCCCCTCGCGCACCGATTCCAGGGTGGCGTTACGCTCTTCAAACAGCCGCCCGATCTGCTCGGGTTCCAGGCCAAAGATCGCTTTTTTAAAATGGCTTGCTAGCCACAATGCGGTCAGCACGCTGATCATAAACGCCACCCCGATCACGACAATCAGGGTACGCTGGTAGCGTTGAATCAAGGCCGCGATTCGATCCAGCCGGTAACCCACCGACACCACTCCAATCACCTGTTTACCCGCAAGGTCGTATACCGGCGCCTTGCCGCGCATGGTCGGGCCCAGGCTACCTAATGCCTTGGAGATATAGCTGCGACCTTCGACCAGCACCGGCGCATTGTCATCACCATCATCATCAAGCATTAATCTGCCAATACGCTGCGGGTTGGGATGAGCCAGTCGCACCCCCTGGGCATCGCCGATAACCACAAAGTGTGCTTCGGTTTTACTGGCCAGGTCGATACTGATCGGTTGCAGGGTGACCGTATCTCTCGTCGCTACCGCAGCGATAATCTGCGGTATCGCAGCGATGGTCTTGGCCACGTGCAGCGCCCGCTGCCCCATCTGCTCCTCCAGCGATTGACTCAGATAATGCAATGCAAACATGCCTATGGATATGGTTTGCAGCAGTGCCACCAATCCCAGCACCAACACCATGCGGGTCTTGAGTTTTAGCTTGCGCAGTGACATCACTGCCACGCCGGGGAATCGCTCATCAACATCCTACTTATACCTCTTGTCAGTGCTTAACAGCATAGCCGATCGAGTGGTGAAGCCCTTGTGAACAGTATGCACAAAATGCTCTTTATAGAACCAAAAGCCTTTATATTCAAAATATTTAAGTGCGTCAGTCGGAAGCCTAAGCTGTATCCCAGTGCGATCCAAATCACTTATTACAGCCCCTTACAAAAACAACACCGAGGTTACCGCCATGATATCCACTTTGATCCCCCGTAAGCGCTCCACGCTGCTCGCCGCCACTCTGGCGACCTGCCTCACCGCAGGTGCCTCTTTCAGCGCCCTGGCGGTTGAGTCGGTCCACTTTCTGATCCCTGGGGGGGCCGGTGGTGGCTGGGACGGTACCGCACGCGGCACCGGCGAAGCTCTGTCAAAATCCGGTTTAGCCGACAGCGTCTCCTACGAGAACATGTCAGGCGGCGGCGGCGGTAAAGCGATCGCGCACCTGATCGAAACCGCCGATCAGAAGCACAACACGCTGATGGTCAACTCCACTCCGATAGTGATTCGCTCGCTGACCAAGGTGTTTCCGCAGTCGTTCCGCGATCTGACCCCGATCGCCGCCACCATTGGCGATTTCGGGGCCTTTGTGGTGCCAGCCAACTCTAAATACCACAGCTTCAAACAGGTGGTGGCGGATTACAATAAGGATCCCCGCTCTGTATCCATCGCTGGCGGTTCAGCCCGCGGCAGTATGGATCACCTGGTTGCAGCGATGGCCTTCAAGGCCGCCGGTGGTGACCCCCGTAAAGTCAAATACGTCGCCTACGATGCTGGCGGCAAGGCGATGGCCGGCATTCTGTCCGGTGAGGCCCAAGTGCTCTCTACCGGCTTCAGCGAAGCCTTGACCCTGGCCGCGGCGGGCGAGGTGCGTATTCTGGCGATGACCGGCAATGAGCGCTCATCGGCTGCTGATGTACCCACGCTGAAAGAGCTGGGTTACGACGTCAGCTTCGTTAACTGGCGCGGATTTTTCGCGGCTCCCGGGCTGTCCGATACGGAAGCGGCCGAGTATGCGGCGATGTTTGAACAGATGTACGCCACCCCCGAGTGGAAGGTTGTTCGCGACCGCAACGGCTGGGCCGAGACCTTCAAGCCGCGTGCTGAGTTTGTCGCCTTCCTGGAGCAACAGGAAAAGATCGTTGGCGACCTGATGCGCGAGCTGGGCTTCCTCAACTAGCCGCTATAGAGCCCGCTACTGCTCAATCTAACCCGGTTAAACGCGCATATTCCTAGCCAAGTCGCTGTGAATTTGACCGCTTGGCCTCGCTGAGGCCTGCCTCACCGGGTCACCTTCCCTGCTACGGACGGGTATCTGCCCCGTTAGAGCACAATCCTGCTAGAGGATAGTCCCATGATCATTACCAAGGACCATATCGGTGGTTTAGTGTTTCTTTGTTTGTCGGTTGCCTATGGCTACTACAGCGGTCAGATCCCGATGTTACCCGGCGACGAGTTCGAGCCGTTCAATGCCCAGACCGTACCCAGCGCAACTGGTGGTGCTGTTTGCTGTCGCGCTGGAATGGCTGGGGTTTCTGGTCTCGACCATCCTGTTTCTGATCGGCGGCTATTGGCTGCTGGGGGAACGCCGGATCAAGACATTGCTGATCGCCTCGGTCCCCTTTGCTGTTTTTATCTGGTTCTCCCTGTCCCAGTTGCTGGATATCTATCTGGCCCCTGGACGTCTTATCACAATGTTGTTCGGAGGCTAATCCCATGCCGAGATACAGAATGATGACCGGGCTTAAAGCCAACACGGCACAAAAGCCGTGTGCCAGCACTTTCATTCTGAGGCTAACCCCATGCCGAGATACAGAATGATGACCGGGTTTAAAGCTAACACGGCACAAAAACCGTGTGCCAACACTTTCATACGGAGGCTAACCCCATGTTAGACGGAATTTTTACTGGACTCGGTACAGCGCTGATGCCCTTTAACCTGATGATGGTGGTGGTGGGCTGTTTCGCCGGTACCTTTATCGGCATGCTGCCGGGGCTGGGACCTATTTCAGCCGTGGCGTTGATGATCCCGATCACCTATGGCATCGATCCCTCCTCGGGCATCATCCTGATGGCGGGGGTGTATTACGGTGCGGTATTTGGCGGTTCCACTGCGTCGATCCTGATCAATGCCCCCGGTTGTGCCAGCACCGTGGTCACCGCTTTCGACGGCTACCCGCTGGCCCAGAAAGGGCAGGCCGGTAAAGCGCTAGCGCTGGCGGCTTACTGCTCTTTCACCGGCGGCACGGTCGGCGCCATCATCCTGCTGTTCGCCGCTCCCGCGCTGGCGGCGGTATCGCTGAGTTTTCAGTCCAGCGATTACTTTGCCCTGATGATCATGGGGCTGACTGCCGTGGCGGCTTTCTCCGGTAAGGGGCAGGTGGTCAAGGCGATGCTGATGACCGTGTTCGGGCTGATGATCGCCACCGTAGGCACCGACATCATGACCGGCGCGCCGCGCTTCACCTTCGGCAGCGTTAATTTGATCGACGGGGTTAGCTTCCTGCTGCTGGCGATGGCCACCTTTGCCCTGACCGAGGTGATCATGACGGTGCTCAACCGCAAGTATCTGGACGAAGAACCCGAAATCGACATGGCCTCGTTAGGGAGCATGAAGCTCAGTCGTGAAGAGATCAAAGAGGTCGCGCCTACGGTCGGCCGCTCCTCGCTGTTCGGTTTTCTGATCGGCGTGCTGCCGGGCGCAGGCGCGACTATCGCGTCCTTTCTGGCCTACGGCATGGAGCGAAATCTGGCGTCGGCCAAGAATAAACTGCAATTCGGCAAGGGTTCGCTGCGCGGCCTGGCTGCGCCAGAAACGGCCAACAACGCAGCCTCCACGGGCTCCTTCGTACCGCTATTGACGCTGGGCATTCCCGGATCCGGCACCACCGCTATCATGCTCGGCGCCCTGATCGCCGCGGGTGTTCAGCCTGGACCGCGGCTGTTCGTCGACAACCCGGAAGTTTTCTGGTCGGTGATCATCTCGATGTATGTCGGTAACCTGGTGCTGCTGGTCCTTAACCTGCCGCTGATCCCCTATATCTCGCGATTGCTGGCGATCCCGCGGCCGATCCTGATTCCATTGATCCTGTTTTTCTCGATCACCGGTGTCTACCTGGTCAGCTTCAACACCTTCGACATCCACATGATGGTGTTTATCACTATAGCGGCGATCTTTCTGAAACTGTTGCAGTTCCCGATGGCGCCGATGCTGCTGGGCTATATCCTCGGCGGCATCATGGAGCAGAACCTGAGCCGCTCCTTGGTGCTGAGCGACGGCAGCTTTGCGTTCCTGTGGGAACGGCCACTGACCCTGAGCATCACCCTGATCGCAGTGCTGATCTTGTCCTTGCCTTTGCTGGGAACCCTGTGGCGCTGGATTAATCGGCCGAAAGGCCCCGAAGTGGTGATGAACGAGGCCGAAGGGCGATAAAGAGCGGGCTGATCGTTGTCGGATAAAACCCGGCCCAGGGGGCGCTACTCCCATGGGTCGGGTTCAATAGTCCTGGCTTAAATTGATCGGCCTTAACCCGCACCGCTCATGCTACGACTAGAACCTGGCAAGTGAGCGCAAACCGCTTCGCAACTAATTGTACACACCCTATCTCAACGCATTGATTACTCAATGTGTCGGCCGTCTTGGCTTCGAGATTCACGGATCGGACGCTTTCAGAGCCGTGTTAATACTAAGGAGCCTGCGAATAAGTCCCCAAGCGTTTCTGCAAGCGCCTGAAGCGAGTTGAATTTAGGCGCAGTCAGCAACTAATGGCCGTAGTCCTTAGTAATGACTGTAACGAAGAGTCAGCTCGCTTCAGGCCTTGCCCTTCGGGGCATTCAGACTGATCCGCACTCCGCGTTGCGACTTTTTGACAGGTCCATTCTTGTATACCAAGAGGGCCTGCTAAGCCGCGCCTTGATTGCGAACCAGTCTGAGTGCCAGAAATGCATTTGGACTTGTTCGCAGGTTCCCTAAATGTTCGCCCATTAATTGGAGATAACAATGAAAAAAATCCTATTATCTGCTGCTGTAGCCAGTATCACTGCGGTTGGCTCTGTCAACGCAGCCACGGTTTATGAAGGTAATGGTCTCAAGTACGATGTGAAGGGCGACTGGCAAATTCAATTACGCCAAAAGGTTGGTGATGATAAGAAAACGGATCTTGAATTTGACGATCTTGAGCTGAAAAACAGAGTGACCTACGCCTTGAGCGACGGCCTTTCCGCGTTTGGTCAATTGGACTTCAGCTTTGACAAGGAGGCTAACAATGCCGGTTCCGATGCTGCTGATGGTGGTCGTCTCGAGGAGGCTTACCTCGGGCTGGACTTCGGTGTGGCTGCGGTAAGATTTGGCAAGCAGAACTACTCCACGGATGAGTTCAGCGTCGAGAAGGCCTACGAAACGGTGGTTGAGGATGACATCTTCGATCTGAATGATGATGCTGGCGACGATGTGATTCGGATCGATGCCCAGTTCGACAACCTATACGTCTCGGTCTCTACCGACCTGGAAGCCGAAGGCAACGTCAGCAGTGACGGTAACCGGTCTACTGACCTATTTGTATTCACCTCCGTGGCGGATTTAAAGCTTGCTGCCGGGTACCAGTACTATCAGGATGCGGGCCAAGCGTCCGTTGATAGCTGGGCGGTCAGCGCGGTCTATGATG
>SDWN01000145.1 GCA_004195305.1 Neptunomonas sp.
CCGCTGAGACTTGGTGTAGGCGCCCCCCCAAGACACAACGGTGAGTTTTTCAGCAGCGGAGGCCGCTGTGACAAAGGCTGCTGTACCGAAAACCAGAGCCGTTGAAAGTTTTCTAAACTTCTTCATTTGGATGTTCCCTCGGGCTTATGACATGACACCTTCATGCTGAAGATATCCATTATGAATCTATCGCAAAGGACAGATATTTTTTTATTATTACTGGATCGACCGGCTGACGGGTTAGATAACATCCAATGCACGGCAGTCCTCTGTCGACCACCCCACCGGAACCGTATCCCCCGCCGTCAACCCTGTCTTGTCGGACGCGTTCGGAACCTTGACGATAAAGTCGTCGTGCCCACAGACGTTCATGCGAACCCGCATATGATCTCCAAGATAGATCAGCTCTTCTACTTTGCCACTGAACAGATTATTGCACTGCCCTTGGGTAGGATCGAGGAAGACCCGCTCGGGCCGCAACGACAACGTACTGTCGTTGCCAACACCGCCGATATTGATGTTCAACGCACGAACCACTTCACCGGTTGGCAGCTTCACATCGCAATGATTATCCTGGGCGGCAAACACGGTCCCGGACAGTTTATTGTTCTCGCCAATAAACTGGGCAACAAAGGAGTTGATGGGCTTTTCGTACAGATCGGTGGGTGGCGCCAGCTGTTGAATGCGGCCGTCTTCAAACACTGCGATACGGCTGGACATGGTCAGAGCTTCAGACTGATCGTGAGTCACATAGACCACGGTCACTCCGAGACGCTCGTGAATATGCTTGATCTCGTACTGCATCTGTTCGCGCAGGTTCTTGTCCAGCGCACCGAGCGGCTCGTCCATCAGAATCAGTTCGGGCTCGAACACCAGCGCACGGGCTACGGCCACGCGTTGCTGCTGCCCCCCGGACAACTGCGCCGGGCGGCGATTGCCAAACGGCCCCAGCTCGACCATATCCAGCGCACGATTCACCTTCGTCTCAATGTCCGCCTTACCCATTTTGCGAACCTGAAGCGGAAAAGCGAGGTTCTCAGCAACGGTCATATGAGGGAACAAAGCATAATTCTGAAATACCATGCCGATACCACGCTTATGCGGGGCTACATGGTTGATGGGCTGGCCATCAAGATAGATATCGCCGTGGGTTGCGGTTTCGAAACCCGCCAGCATCATTAAAGAGGTGGTTTTTCCAGAGCCGGAAGGCCCCAGCATCGTCAGGAATTCCCCGCGGGGAATATCGACATTAAGATCTTTGACTACCAGATTGACGCCATCGTAGCTTTTCTGAACGCCATCAAACCGGACAAACGCTTCACTTGAAGCTGATTTAATCATTATTCCTTTGCCTCGCTGCTGGTTATTATTGTCGCACGCCGTAAGCGCGTGAGCAGTCGAAAAAACAGTCTTGCCTATATCCTCCATAAAATCAAGGAATAAACCCGATAAAAAAACAACCTCTTGTCGCCAAGCAGCAACTACCTGTCGGTATCAGGCAAGCACCCTAGCGCGACCAGCGCACCCGCCTCTATTATTATAAAGCCGGGTAAATCACACTCAGACAGACTCCCTGTTTTGATCGAAAATCACCCATCAAAACCGATCGACACGAAATGGCTGCACGTCAATGTCAGGAGTCTTGCTGCTAATAAGATCCGCTATAATTTTCCCGGTAATCCCCGACAGAGTCACACCCAGGTGACCGTGTCCAAATGCATAAAAAACATCCTTGTCTTTCACCGATGGACCTATCACGGGCATCGAATCCGGCATCGAAGGTCGGTACCCCGTCCACTCAGCATCATAATCATTCAACTGAGGCAACAGTTTTTTGACCGTGTCGGCTATCAACTTGACTCGTCTGGGATTGGAGGGATTGTCGACCCCTCCCAGCTCCACCGTCCCGGCAGCGCGCAACGCAGAGTCCATCGGCGTCATATAAAAACCGACATCATTCCAACCCACTGGGCGACTAAGCAGATTCTGAGCCCCTGTGTACATGACATGATAGCCCTGCTCGGTATCCAGCGGGACTTTATCGCCAACTTGTGCCGCAAATTGACGCGACCAGGCACCTGCCGCTACCACCACCTTGCTGGCGCTTAAATCAACGCCGTCAGTGGAGACTTTGAGTTCGGTAGGACTCAGCCGCTCAATGGCTTGCGCTTTGCTTGTAACAATTCGCCCACCTCTGGCGATCACTGAACCGGCCATGCTCGTTAGTAATTTCAACGGGTTGAGAATATGGCGCGCATCATCAAACAGCAACCCTCGCTGGTAAATCGGATTGAGATGGGGCTCCAGATCAGAAATCTCAGCCCGACTAAGCTCCTGAATCGAAATTCCGTTGCGCCGTCTCAATTCGATATCGGTCCGTGCATTAAGGAAGCTTTCATGGCTACCGTAGAGATACATCGCCCCGTTAGACGCTAACAACTGATACGTGTCGGATTCCTTGAACAGAGGCTCAAACGCATTATTCGCCTGAGATAACAGCCCAGCCAGATCCCGAGCAATCCTCTCCACGCTGCTAGGTGTACTGGCAATTAAAAAACGCAGCAGCCAGGGAAACAGCCGGGGCAGGTACGCCCAGCGTACCGATAACGGACTCTTCGGATCTAACAGCAGACTGGGGATCTGTTTCATTACCGACGGTGTTGCAACCGGAATATTAGCGTAGGTGGCGAGGGTGCACGCGTTGCCATAGTAGGCCCCCTCGGCAAAAGGATCCGGATCCACCAGGGTGACACGATGTCCTTGACGCTGTAACCAGAGCGCCGTCGCAACGCCGACAAAACCAGCACCTATAATCACGACATCATGGCAACTCTGCTTCACTTCGGGGCCTGCTTCACTTCGGGTGTAGTACCAACCATTACTCGAGTTCCAACAACATCAACAGATACGATTAATTTAGCCACGCAACCCTGACGGAGTATAGCCGTCACATAGAGCTGAGGCGCTATTTAGCAACTTTTGCAAGAGGGATAGATTCCATAGGCGTTGCCAGGAAATGGAAGAACTCGCGATCAGCTCTCAAGATATGTTGTGACACGAGATCATGCGCCAGGAACTGGAATAGTTCACCGATGCCAAGCCGTCCATCGTGAAATTGGCTGACCAACTCGATGGCTCTTTCAACGAGTTGGCAATGGCTGGCGGTGTGTTCTGCCGAATTAGGGAATCCTACGCTGTTGAAGATGGACTCCTCATCTCCGCAGTGTCGAATCACATCAGAAATCAACGTGTCAAGCATGGCGCCTATGTTGTCAGCTGATTTTCCGTCGAGCATTGCTGATAAAAGATTATTGATCTGAGCGAACAGGGAACGATGCTGCTTATCAATGACTGCATTTCCGCATTCGTAAGCCGAATGCCATGAAAGCTGAACAAAGTTGCCTATGGCCTGTTCATCAGAGCCACCGTCCTCAGTTAGACTCGGAGCCAGCTGAGCCTGATTGCGACCGTTCTGTTTGGCTTGATAGAGGGCGATATCAGCCGCCTTTAGCAATCCATGGACATCCTTGTAGGTGTTTTTTTCCAATACTGCAATGCCGGCACTGACCGTGACGACGCTCAAAGGAGATTGCTCATGCGGTATTTCAAGCTCCGCAATCGAAGCGCACACTCTTTCGGCCAAATGCTGCGCAGTGACAACATCGGTATCAGGCAAGATTAGCAAGAACTCCTCTCCACCATAGCGGGCGACCAGATCTTCGGCCCGCTGCGCGCCTCCCTGTAGGGCATGAGCTACGTCTTTCAAGCACTCATCTCCTGCCTGATGGCCATAGTAGTCGTTATATTTCTTGAAAAAGTCGATGTCCAGCATGACCAATGCTAATGGCCTCTCATGACGCCTAGCTCTGGCCCATTCCTTGCTGAGGGTGCTGTCTATGCTACGTCGATTAGCAAGGACAGTGAGTTGATCCGTATTCGATTCTTCTTTTAACTTTAGTTGAACTTCTTCAGTAAAACTAAGCAACGCAAATACACCACTTATCACGCTGAAAGCAGGCCATATTATTTGTGATGAAACGATGGTATTGCTAAATAATTCAGGTGAAAATTCTAGTAAGACCTGTCTCTTATACACATCT
>SDWN01000365.1 GCA_004195305.1 Neptunomonas sp.
GTAAAAAAAATGGCCATCACAGGACTTATCCCTTGCAGCGATCGCTTCCCGCATTTCCTGTTCAGGTGGCATCGACATGGCATTACCCTTAATCCGAAATTGATAACCCCCATGTAACCTGACTACTCTGAGTATTTCCATCCGTTTGTTGCTGAGTAATTTCCAATACTGACCAATGGGTGGTGATTCAACACCCTGAATATGATCGTATCCGGGAAGAAAAAAATTAAGGGGCAAGAATCGGATGTTTTGTTTTTTGGTACCCCGGTAATCTAGCAGCCTGTCGGACTTAACGCTGATCTACTCCGGGAAAGCCGACTTTGGCCATTTTCCACCCTCTTTTTCGTTTAATAGAACCACTATTAGCCTCAAAAGAGTCCGGGAACTGTCTCAAATCGGTCCTCCCCTCGCTACGACCGGTCAAGTCCGACAGGCTGCTAGCCCTACCGATGAAACCACTATAGTGATCGACCGCTCCCAAGTTAGCGCTATTATTCTGGCCGGTGGCCAGGGCTTGCGCATGGGCGGCGCAGATAAAGGCTTACTTGATCTTGAATTGAGCCGATTAATTGAGCATGTCCTTAATCGGGTCCAGCCTCAGGTAGGCCCTATTATGATCAGCGCCAACCGCAACCAACCTGAATACCGGCGCTACGGCTTCCCGGTACTGACCGACCAGTTGGCAGGCTACCAAGGCCCACTATCAGGCATCGTGGAGGGGTTGCAGCAACTGACCACCCCCTGGCTGCTGGTGGTCCCCTGTGATAGCCCGCAACTCCCGACAGACCTCGCCGAGCGCCTTGTCCAGGCGGTTACGGCCGACGCCAGCCTGGTCGCTATCGCTCATGATGGCCTCTATCTGCAACCGGCGTTTAACCTGATACATCGCTCCCTGCTACCCTCACTGCAGCGCTATCTTGAAGAGGGCGGACGCAAACTCGGATACTGGCTGCAACAGCATCAGCCTTCCATTGTCGACTTCAGTGATCAACCGCACAGCTTTATCAACCTAAACTCACCCGAACAACTGAACAGCTTCAACGCCGGGGCCAACACCCGCCCCAAAAGGTGATACTGCTCCTGTTGACCCGCGCCAACGCACGGATCAAAATAGAGGCTTAACATTAGCAAGGACTAAATCATGTCAGTTGTAAATCGCTCCGCGTTTATCGCCCTCATCTCCAGCTTGTTATTGGCACTGTCGCTGCCAAGCTGGGCCGAAAGCAGAGAACAGAAGGCATGGAGCCTGATTGGGCAAGGCGCTTTAATCATCGATGTACGCACCACCGAAGAGTATGCGGCGGGGCACTTACCTAATGCGCTGCATATCCCCTACCAACAGATCGCACAGCAGTTTACCCAACTAGAAGTCCGTAAAGACCGCTCTGTGGTGCTTTATTGCAGAAGCGGCAACCGATCAAGCAAAGCCTATTCAATACTCAAGGATCGCGGCTACAGCGCCCTGCATAACGGCGGTGGGCTCAAAGCACTACAGAAGGCAGCTCGCTAAATGCGCAACAAGGCTGCGAACCGTTTAAAAACCGGCGGCCAAGCCCGACAGTCCTAGCAGGCTGTTGAAAAGCGTTAGCGAGGCCGCCGAGACTAGGCAAAACGACCGAAAATGCGCAGTTTATAGGTATAAATGAGCATTTTGAGGTCGTTTTTAACGACGTATCAGCAACGCAGGTAGATTTTCAACAACCTGCTAGGGCGACAACCGGGAAATGATCCAGTCCGCGTCTTCCAAACTGTAGACCAGTCGATCATGGAGACGGTTTTCGCGGCCCTGCCAAAACTCGTAGCGCAACGGCCTAAGCCGATAACCGCCCCACTGTTCAGGACAAGGGATCGACTGCTGCCGGTACTGCTGCGCCACTGCTTCGACCTGCTGCACGAGCTGTTCGCGACCAGCCAGTCTCTGACTTTGACAGGACGCTGCTGCACTCAGCTGACTGCCTCTAGGGCGCTCGCTAAAATAGTGCTCGGCGCTCGCCCGATCCAACCGCTGCACCTCCCCAGAGATCCGAATCTGGCGATCCAACACGGGCCAGTAAAAGAGCAACTCGGCCTGGGGATTTAACGCTAACACCTGCCCTTTATGACTACGGTAGTCGCTGTACCAACAAAACCCCTCGGCATCGTAATGTTTAAGTAACACAATTCGAGCGGAAGGACTACCGCCAGCCGACGCGGTCGCAAGCACCATGGCCGTCACGTTGTCCGGATCTAATTGCTGGTACTCGCTAAACCAGCATGAAAACTGTGCCATCGGACTTGGATACAGCGCCGTTTCCAGCAAGGGTTCCGACTGGTATTCACGTCGGATACGAGTTAAATCATCCATCTGCGTCATATCGTTCCTCTAAAACCCTCTGCTCCAGCCGCCATCGACCAGGCTATAAATAGTAAGCTGGAACTTTAATAGCTAAAAACTATCACACCAAAACACACAATCAATTTAACTAATAAAGATATTGTAGCTATGCTGAGCTGCACGTTGATAGCAGTCTCATCCACTTTTAATTCATCATCTACTATAGGTACTTTAGTATGTTAAACAACAGCGAAGGAAAGTCCGTCCCCCAGGTCACATTCCACTGCCGTGAAGAGGATCAGTGGGTCGAGCGCAGCAGTGATGACCTGTTTTCCGGAAAGAAGGTGATCCTGTTTGCGCTGCCGGGCGCCTTTACCCCGACCTGCTCATCCAGCCACCTGCCTCGTTACAATCAACTTGCAGAACAGTTCAAGGCTCAGGGCGTTGACGCAATTTACTGCCTATCGGTCAACGATACCTTCGTTATGAACGCCTGGAAGGAAGACCAGCAAGCTGACAACATTACCTTCCTGCCGGACGGCAACGGTGATTTCAGTGAAGCCCTGGGCATGCTGGTCGACAAGGCCGCTATCGGCTTTGGCAAGCGTTCATGGCGCTATTCGATGCTGGTCGACAACGGGGTCATCAGCAAGATGTTTATTGAGCGTGATATCCCCGGCGACCCGTTTGAAGTCTCAGATGCGGACACCCTGATGGCGCACCTCAACCCCGAGTATAAAGAGCCCGACGCCATCACCCTGTTTACCCGGCCGGGTTGCGGACACTGCGCCCGCGCAAAATCGCTGCTGGCCGAGAAAAACATGGCCTACGAAGAGGTGGTATTGGGACAGGATATCAGCCATGCGGGCCTTAAGGCAGTATCAGGCTTACTGACCGTTCCACAGATCTATATCAATGGCCAGCATATAGGCGGAGCAGATGAGCTGGAGACCCAACTCGGCGCCTGATACCGGTTATAGCAACGACCGTTAAGACCCTATTCAGGTGTCGACCTGACACCTGAACCACAATTTCATTCCCCGCTCCAGCTCAACCGACCGCGCTATCTGGACAGAGGTCTGTTGATCAAAATCTTAAACGCCTTATGATTCTTATTCAGAAAACAGGTCACATCGGCTTTTTCTGGCATCTGCTCCAGCATCATCCGGGTCAACCGCTCGTAGTGCATGATAAAACGATGAATTTGGCTCTCACTCATGATTTTCAGCTCCTCAGGCAGCCCTTCTTGCCTCAGATACCCTGCCCGTTCGGCCAATTTTTTCTCCTGTAAAGTGCGCCATTCAAACACACTCTCCATGTCCGGCACCTTGAGCATAATCAGCAGATCAAGCATACCGAAGAATTGCTGATAACGTCCCCCAAGCTGATCGTTAACATAAGTCCGCCAGACCGCATCGGGGTCATCATTAACCTCCAGCTCATTAGCTGGATCAAGCAGCTCTGAATCAGATTGTGGCTTAGCACCCAGGCACCAGCCATCGACAACGACCACGTCAACGGGCCCCAGCCACTCTTGCCAAGCCCGTTCTGGGCAGCGGTCATCAATCGATTTATCAAACACCGGTATCTTCACCACAGCCCCCTCCCGGGCCTGCCGTAACTGTTCGAGCAAACTGATGCCCAGATCGACATCATGGGTTCCCGGAACACCTCGGGTTACCAGTAACGGATGTACGTCAGCCGCTAGGCGCTCGCGAGCGGCACGGGTTTTATAGATATCGTCCAAAGAAAAACCAACCACCCGCTGCCCGAATCCTAACGCCAGAGTCACTTCGAGCAGATTAAACAGGGTCGATTTA
>SDWN01000369.1 GCA_004195305.1 Neptunomonas sp.
CGCAGCCTGATCTGCAACACCCCCGAGTCCGGTAGCGCCAATCCGGCACCGATTCGCGGCTCGGCTCGCAGCCGCCCCCCCGGCAGCTGCAGCTCACTGATACCGCCGGGCACCAGCAGCCAATCCCAAACCTGCGTGGAATCGATCTGCGGCGGCTCCGGCAGCAGATACAGACCACCCTCGAAGCGCCGTAACCACATAGCCCGCAGCTGCATCTGCGGCTGCGCATCGATTCGCGCATTCGCAACCTCCGCCCACAACCGCCGCAGCAACGCATCATCGGGCAGCACTCCAGCCCGCTCCTGCAACCAATAGCGCAGCAGATTAGCGCGACGATGGTTAGAGAGCTGGGCAAGCGAGTCGATCGACAAGCCTGCGCCCTGCTGCTGACAGTGCTGCAGATCGATCGCTGCCAACTCCTCGCATAACCGCTGCGCGTCAGCACTGTTGCGCGCACTCAGCGCCAGCAGCGGCACCGCCGCAGACCAGCGCCGCTTAAGCAACGGCAGCACATTGGCGCGCAGATAGTTCCGGTCATGCAGCGTATCCTGATTACTCGGATCATCGACCCAGCGCAGCTGCCGCTCCGCGGCATAGCACTCTAACTGACGGCGGGTACAATCCAGCAGCGGCCTGATCAGCCGCCCCCGACCGAGCGACCGGGCTTTGGGGATTGATGCCAGCCCCCGCGCACCACTGCCGCGCATCAAGCGCAACAGCAGCGTTTCCGCCTGATCATCGGCATGATGCCCCTGCAGCAACAGATCAGCATCGCCCAACAGCGACTCAAACACCCGGTAACGGCCGATGCGCGCCTGATTTTCCAGACTATTGCCCGGCTCAATCGAGATCCGATGCACCGCTAACGCGACCCCCAACCCCTCAGCTGTTGACTGGCAATGCAGAGCCCAGTCATCGGCCAGGGGGTGCAGCCCATGATGGATATGCACCGCCTTGAGCCGCCCTTCAGCATTAAGCCCCGCCTCTAACGCTAGCTGCAACAACACCCGTGAATCCATGCCGCCGCTGTAGGCGATCCAGATCACGCCCGTAGTATTACCCACAGCGACCTGAGCCAATCGATCGATTAAAACAGCAGCAGAAAAGATCATCGCGTACAACAGAAAAGGGCACCCGCAGGTGCCCTTGGTGTATCAGCTGATGCCGTAGGACATCAGGCGCTCGTAGCGCCGCTGGAGCAGCGCATCAACCTCGAAGGTATCCAGCTCTTCTAACACCTCAAGCAGTTGCGTTTTCAACGAGGCCGCCATCAACTCCCGGTCACGATGCGCACCACCCAGCGGCTCTTTGACGACCACATCAACCAGACCCAACTCATGCAGACGCGCCGAGGTGATCCCCATCGCCTTCGCGGCATCGGACGCCCGATCGGCGCTCTTCCAGAGAATAGAAGCACAACCCTCAGGCGAGATTACCGAGTAGGTGCCGTATTGCAGCATCAACAACTTATCGCAAACACCAATGGCCAACGCGCCGCCGGAACCACCCTCGCCAACTACGGTCGAGATCACCGGGACTTTCAAACGCGACATCACCGCCAAGTTATAGGCGATCGCCTCACTCTGACCCCGCTCTTCAGCATCAATACCAGGATAGGCCCCCGGGGTGTCGATAAGGGTGATGATCGGCATTTTGAAACGCTCAGCCATCTCCATCAGCCGCAGCGCTTTACGGTAACCTTCAGGACGTGGCATACCAAAGTTGCGGCGCACCTTTTCCCGGGTCTCACGCCCCTTCTGATGCCCGATCAACATCACCGGACGCCCGTCTATGCGGCCAATACCACCGACAATCGCGGCATCGTCGGCGTAGTGACGATCACCGTGCAGCTCATCGAAATCATCAAAGATCAGCTCGGCGTAATCCAGGGTATAGGGGCGCTTAGGGTGACGCGCAATCTGTGCGACCTGCCAAGCCGACAGATCGGCAAAGATCTTTTCGGTCAGACCGACGCTTTTCTGCTCCAACTTGTCTATCTCGTCACTAATATTGAGGTCACTGCCCTGCCCCACCATGCGCAGTTCTTCGATCTTAGCCTGCAGCTCGGCGATCGGCTGCTCGAAATCCAGATAATTAGGGTTCATAACTGTCCGCTTCTGATACTAAGCCCATCCCAATCACAGGAATAAAGGCGGAAAATAGGCCAAGTCTACCTTGCGAATAATGGATTAGCCACCGTAGAGCAACGCCACCTGCTCCTTTCCATAGCGCCGCTGCAGTTCCAGCAACAACTCATCGGTTACCCGCACCTGCCAATCCTGGCCCAGAACAAGATCAGCCCGGGCATCCTCACTCTGGTAACGAATCCGCACCGTAACCCCCGCCTCACTGCGATGCTGCGGCAACCAGGCTGACAACTGCTTAGCGACCCCTGCGCCGCCGGCCTGCAGCTCAATCTGCAACGCCTGGGAAAAACAGCGCCGCGCATCGGCGATATCCAACACCCGACTGCAGCGCACCTTCATCTGATCCTTATATTCATCGAAAGAAACCTCACCCTCAAACACCAGCACCCGATCCTTAACGATCAAATCCCGGCACTGATCGTAAAGCTCGCCAAACAGCACCACCTCCAACCGCGCACTACGGTCATCTAGGGTAACAATCACCAGGGTATCGCCACGCTTGGTCTTAATCTGGCGAATATCAAGCACCAAACCCGCCATCTTCTGCTGAGTACCGCGCATCGGTTTCAGATCGACCAGGCGACTAGGGGCGAACTTACGCAGTTCCTGCTCGTACTCGTCGATCGGATGGCCGCTAACATACAGACCCAGAGTCTCCTTTTCGCCAGCCAATCGCTGCTTATCGGTCCACTCTTCAATCCGGCCATAGGGCTCATAGGGATTATCAACCCCCTCATGCGCCACACTGACATCACCGAACAGATCGAACACGCCGCTGTCGAGGTTGCGCGCCTTCTGATTCGCCGCCTTGACCGCATCAGGAATCGCCGCCATCAACACCGAGCGGTTAGGCCCCAGCTTGTCCAGCGCACCGCAGCGCAGCAATGCTTCAAGCACCCGTTTATTGATGTTCGCCCCACCCACGCGCTCGCAGAAATCGAACAGATCGGAAAACGGCCCACCCTGGGCACGGGCGTCAACAATCGCCCCGATCGGGCCTTCACCGACCCCTTTAACGGCCCCCAGCCCGTAAACAACTTCGCCCGCGTCGTTAACGGTGAACATGTAGTCCCCGAAATTGACATCGGGCAACAGCAGCGCCAGCCCCATCGTCCGACACTCTTCGACAAAAATAACCACCTTGTCGGTATTCTGCATATCTGATGACAGCACCGCCGCCATAAAAGGGCCTGGATAGTGATATTTGAGCCAGGCGGTCTGGTACGACACCAGCGCATAGGCGGCCGAGTGCGACTTGTTAAACCCGTATCCGGCGAACTTCTCCACCAGATCGAAGATATTTCCTGCCAGATCGGTATCAATGTTGTTGCCCTGACACCCCTCCAGAAAGCTGACCCGCTGCTTAGCCATCTCTTCGGGCTTCTTCTTACCCATGGCACGCCGCAACATATCCGCGCCACCCAGAGTGAAGCCTGCCATCACCTGGGCGATCTGCATCACCTGCTCCTGGTACAACACCACCCCGTAGGTCGGCTCCAGCACCGGCTTCAGCGGCATATATTCATAGTCGACATGCGGAAAAGATAGCTTAGCCCTGCCGTGCTTACGGTTGATAAAGTCATCCACCATGCCCGACTGCAGCGGCCCGGGCCGGAACAACGCCACCAGAGCGATAATGTCCTCAAAACGGCTCGGCAGCAGCCGCTTCATCAAATCTTTCATGCCGCTGGATTCGAGCTGGAACACCGCCGTGGTGTCGCCACGCTTGAGCATCTCGTAGACCCGCGGATCTTCCAGCTCAATGGTGGTGATATCGAGCGGCACCTCGTCCGTCTTGGCCTGCTGGGCATGAATGGTCTTCAACGCCCAGTCGATGATGGTCAGGGTACGCAAGCCGAGAAAGTCAAACTTCACCAACCCGGCGTATTCGACATCATTCTTGTCAAACTGGGTGACCAGACCTGCGCCGGACTCATCACAGTACAGAGGTGCGAAATCGGTCAGCCGGGTCGGCGCGATCACCA
>SDWN01000606.1 GCA_004195305.1 Neptunomonas sp.
AGATGTGTATAAGAGACAGGATACCGAGTTTGGCGCTTATTACCTCAATTACCATAGCCGCCTGCCCTATGTCAGTGCAGTTACAAACTCTACCCCCTTACCTCACCCCGTCTCGGCTGCACAGGTGCTCACTCAATTAGTCGCAGCGCTGGGGCCTGTTGACGGTCTTGCTGCATACAATGCCAGGCTGCCGCTCCTGCCGGGTGATATTCCCTTTGACGGCACTTACAAAGTTGATTATCCAGAGGATTTGGAGCTGTTCGGTCTGAGTTACCAGACCAGCGTCGGTACCTGGGCGTTGTCGGGCGAAGTCAGCTACCGGCCTGATCATCCTATTCAGATCAATGGCAATGATCTGCTCGTCGCTTTTTTAAGTTCAGGCTCGGTACCTGCTGCGCCCTCCACTCCAGGCTCGACATCTTTCAGTCCTGTCAGTCCAAGGGTTGTTCCCGGTCAGTTAATCAGCGGTTACGACAAGTTTGATGTTTACCAGATCCAGACTACCGCGATCCAATTCTTCGACCGGGTGCTAGGTGCCAGTCGCCTGTCTCTGGCCGCAGAGATCGGAGCCACCTACGTAGATGGCCTGCCTGATGCGGATAAAGCCGGTAATGTTCGTTATGGCCGCGCCACCGTATTCGGAACCGGGCAGCCGGGAGACGGCGGCTATACCACCGAGTTTGCCTGGGGCTACCGCGCCCGCGCGTCACTGGCCTATAACGATGTGTTTGCCGGGATCAACCTGACTCCATCGCTGGCCTGGTCGCACGATGTGGACGGTAACTCGCCGTCACCTGCGCAACAGTTTAACGAGGGCAGCAAGGCGATCAGTCTCGGTCTGGGTGCGGATTATATGAACCTGTACACCGCCAATATCTCTTATACCAACTACTTCGGCGGTGACTACAACTTCCTGACCGACAAAGACAATCTGTCCATGAGCCTGGGTGTGTCGTTCTAAAGGCGCGTTAAAGCATTTTGTAAGGATGATAACAATGAACAAGATACTCTCTACCAAACAGGCACTCCATGTTGCCATTTTTACGGCGACTACGCTGCTAAGCGGCCAGTCGTTAGCGGCGGTTAGCGCTGCCGAAGCGGCCGAGCTCGGCGCCAGCCTAACCCCGGTCGGCGCCGTGAAAGCGGGCAATGCTGATGGCTCTATTCCGGCCTGGACTGGGGGGTTAACCCAGCCGGTTGCTCATGGCGACGACCCCTTCGCCAGTGAACAACCGCTGTTGACCATCACTGCGGCAAACGTGGATCAACATGCCTCACTGTTGACGCCGGGTCAGCTGGCGTTGTTTAAAGCCTATCCCGACACGTATCAGATTCCGGTTTACCCAACCCACCGCACCGGCGCTTATCCTCAGAGCATTTACGATAAAGCGATCAAGAACGCTACCACGGCAGAGCTAACCACCAACGGCCTGATGGGGTACGAAGAGGCGATCCCCTTTGCGATCCCGCAGAACGGCCTGGAGGTAGTCTGGAACCATATCACCCGCTACCGCGGTGGTTCGGCGAAGCGCAAGCTGATGCAGGCGCCGGTGCAGCGCAACGGCAGTTACACCGCAGTAAAGCTGGTCGATGAGTTTATTTTCCCGAATTATCTGGCCGATGGCTACGACGCCGCTAAAGATGCAAACATGCTGTTCTACTTTAAACAGGAGATCACCGAACCTGCACGCCTGGTGGGTACCACGCTGCTGGTTCATGAAACGGTCGATCAGGTAGCTCAGCCCCGACTGGCCTGGATCTATAACTCGGGTCAACGGCGGGTGCGGCGTGCGCCCCAGGTTGCTTACGACGGACCCGGCACCGCTGCAGACGGCCTGCGTACCTCCGACAATTTTGACATGTTTAACGGCTCGCCCGATAAGTACAACTGGAAACTGACCGGTAAGCAGGAGATGTATATCCCTTACAACGCGTTTGAGCTCGGCTCTCCGCGCAACAAGTACGACGATATCATCCGCGCCGGCCACATCAATCCCGCCTTAACCCGCTATGAGAAGCACCGGGTCTGGGTCGTTGAAGGCACATTGAAAGAGGGCGAACGGCATATCTATGCCAAGCGCACCCTGTATGTCGACGAGGATACCTGGCAGATCGCAGTCGCCGACCACTACGACGGCCGGGGTCAACTCTGGCGTGTGGGAGAGGCCCATGCGACGCAGTACACCGAGGCAACTGTGCCTTGGTATTCGGCTGAGATCCTCCATGACCTGCAGTCGGGTCGTTATCTGGCGCTGGGCCTGACCAACGAGGAGAAGGATGCGGTGATCTTCGGCTTTGACGGCCGGCACAAGGATTACACTCCGGCAGCACTGCGTCGTGGCTCTAAGCGATAGCCAAGTCGCTGTGTAATCCCCAGCCCCGTCGGTTCGCCGTCGGGGCTTTTTTTTAGGCGGTTATTTAGCTGATGGTCCCCATGGCTTCTGTAACAAATTCGACCCATTAAATCAGATTGTCGGGGGCTGTATAAGTAGATGATATTTATTATAAACGTCAGTGGTTTTGTATGGTGGTTTAATTGGTGGGTATGAGGTGGCGTTGATAATGGTTTAGAAAATAAAATAATAGAAAAGATATCTAACATATAAGATGCTTATGAGAATCCTTGGATAAAAGATATCGCTAGATCCTCCCTGTTATATTTATTAGGCATTCTATGCCTCTCTGCAAGGGGTTTGTTGAGCTGATCTGGGTGTTTTAGGCGGGGCTCGTATCAAATTAACGAAAAATACAGCCTGCTAAGCCACACGATAAACGTGTCATTTTGCGTAAATGGGTTATCCATAGCATTGTTCATTAGTTCCCGTTAAAATCCAGTTTTTTGATCCAAACTGCCACGTCAGTACCCGGAATTAAGTGAGTTCGCAACATGAGTAGAAAGATTGAATTGTTAGCACCCGGCGGAGATGTTGAAGCCATTAAAGCCGCCGTTATTGCCGGTGCTAACGCAGTTTATTGTGGCTTAGATAGCTTCAACGCACGAAATCGAGCCACCAACCTTTCTTTTGATGACTTCACTGGTATTTTGCGTTTAGCGCACAAAGTCGAATGCAAGGTGTTTTTGACCTTAAATGTGGTGATCCTGGAGCATGAGATTCCGGGCATGATCAAACTACTGAATAAATTGGTAAACACCGGGTTAGACGGAATCGTGGTGCAGGATCTGGGTGTTTTCAGCCTAGTTAAGAAACATTTTCCGTCACTCGATATCCACGCCTCAACGCAGCTGACGACCCATAACGAAGGCCAGATTAAGTTCTTGGCAAAAATCGGCGCCTCACGCGTCAACTTGTCCCGTGAGTTAAATATTGACGAAATCAAATCGTTGACTGCGCTAGCGCACGAGCACGACGTACTCACAGAAGTCTTTGTTCATGGTTCGTTGTGTATTGCGTTTTCTGGTCAGTGTTATTCCAGTTCGGTCAGCGTGGGGAACTCAGGCAACCGTGGGCGTTGCAGCCAGGCGTGTCGTGATGAGTATGAGATCACGGCGGCGGGAAATCGCTTTCCGCTCAACTTGAAAGACAATTCTGCTTATTTTGATCTACCGCAGTTAGTCGATGCACAAGTAGACTCACTGAAAATTGAGGGTCGTATCAAAGGCGCACACTACGTGTATACCGTGGTCGACACCTGGCGCAAACAGCTCGACAAGTTTGTTGAAACCGGAGAACTGTTGGCCGACGATTCCAACTTGCACCGGGTGTTTAATCGCGATTTCACTAACGCCTTTTTACAAGGCAGCCTCACCAAGGATATGTTTATCGACAATCCTCGTGATCACAGTGTTAAACATGCCGTTGAAAAAAGTAATGCTATTTCTGTGGTTGAAATCCAAGAGGTGAGGCAGGAGCTTTACGCTGAGAGAAATGATATTGGGGTGGAGCTCGCTGAAAAAATCCAACATATCAGCATTGCCAAGCAATCTTTGGTAATGGCTTTTTCTGGCAAGCTGAACGAGCCTTTGTGTTTGACCATGACCATGAGTGATAACGACAACGTCCACACCTTGCAAACGGAGTCACTGCTCTGTGCTGCCAACCAATTTACGCTCAATCAGGCGG
>SDWN01000917.1 GCA_004195305.1 Neptunomonas sp.
GACAGGAACCGGTCACCCCCGACACCGCCCCATGATGAATAATATCCATAACCACCTCCCTGTGAATTGCTCGTTAACGCGTCATCCCGCAGCCGATCTTTTATCCCTTGCTGCGCTAAAAACAACCAGATCGCCGGGAGCCCGGCTCCCACAAGACCCGGGACCGCGCGAATAGATCTACCGCATGCAGACTGAGCTTCATGGGTAATCAGGTGTTTACCGGTCCGGATTAATAGTTCAACGCGACCCTAACAGCCCATATGCTCGACGCTGCGGCTTGGCGCCAGACAATCATTGCCCGGCCTTGGCCAATAGCAGCGATCTTAGCATCTGCCGCATCGCCTGATAGACTAACCCTGGTCTTGGCTGACCAGCCACTATGGGTGTCAAAAGCGCGAGCCCATAGCGTATTTTCAACGCCGTATTGAATCCAGGAGATAAAGGAGACACCTTGCCCATCCATAGAAATAGAAGCCTCACCAACACCACCGGGTTGCTCTGAACTGATGCTGTAAACATCACCCCAGCCACTAACCGGACTATAACGGCGGGAATAAATGATAGATTCATCGCTTAGAACCCTATACGTACCTTGATCCCAAACAATGTGCGCGTTTCCACGGTCATCAAGCGCAACATCCACATCAAAGGCATCGGGGCCGTCTTCACTGACGCTAATCAAAAGCGGTACGCTCCAGCCTTGCGCTTCGCTATAAGCGCTGGACCAAACTTCTCGGTTATTAGTCCAAGCGTTATATTCTATCCACGCAGCCACCGCCTCACCGCGCTCATTGACCGCCACCTTATAAGAATCGTGACCCTGGATGCAGATACGCGGGGAGCAGGACAAATTTGTAATTTCTTGGTTGCTGTTACCTATCTCAACAATGGGCCGCCATTCATTGGCATCGCTAACGCTTCTCGCCCAAGTGCCATAATCGTTCTCATAGTCCTGAGCAGACCAAACAATAAAAGCGTCTCCTGCTGCATTGGCGCTAATTTTCGGATCTAAGTTTGTCCATATGCTGTTGGTATCATGCTGTTTGGGTAGCGCCCAGCCAAGGCCATATTGGTACCGGCTCGTCTGCACGCTGCCGCCTTGAACCCAGGTGGCATATGCATCGCCAAAATAATCCATAGCGACATCTGTAGACGTGTTGCCGCCTATATTTCCTTGAATCAGCGCAGGATAACCCCAGCCCGAGTGTCGGCTGAAATAGTTACTCCAAACCTCGTTATAGCTGCCAAAAGTTTGATGCCAAACGACTGATACATCGCCTACGCGATTCATCGCCAAAGCAGGCTCACCAACAAACTCACCCGCATCGTGACTGACGACCGTTGCTCCAGACCAACCCTCATTTAACGAGAATTGATTGATAGTCGTCGTGTACATCCCATCATCACCCTGGCCCCAGGCCACAGCCACATCACCCGCCTGCGTTGCAGTAATGGCAGGCCAAAAAGCACGACCAGCGCCATCAGCACTGAGCTTCTGAGCAAGACCCACAGATAATTCATTTTTTCCAGAATCGGTTGCCGGCGCAATACAGCCCGACAAGTAAAAGGTGACAAAAAAGAAGATTAGTGACCGCTTTATATTTACATTTCTCATTGAGTCGTTGTCCTTATCCGTAGACGGTCGGAATTCATTCCGACAAAGTTCCCAAGAGACTACCTATGCAGGCCTGAACAGAGTCTTAACTGCAGGAGTAATTCAGACCCACAAAATCAAATGTACACGCAAGGACGGGTATTAATTTCGACCACGGCAGCCCCTGCGTCGGGTTAAAACCAGACCTACATAACCCTACCCACAAACCCCCAATACGCATGCATGGATCGTGCTTTATGTGGGTCGGAATTTATTCCGACAGAACCCTCAAGCAGCTACCAATGTCGACCTGAAACACCAATCCTAAACATCCGATGTTCATGCCTCAATATGTATGTATTCCGACATCGGTGTTGCCTGCGTCGGGTTGAAACCCGACCCACATAACCCTACCCACACCCCCCCAATACGCATGCATGGATCGTGTTTTATGTGGGTCGGAATTTATTCCGACAGAACCCTCAAGCAGCTACCAATGTCGGGTTAAAACCCGACCTACATAACCCGCTATGCATGCGTAGATTTGGAATCCAGTCCGACATCGGTGCCACCTATGCCTGGCTGAACACCGATCCCTGTAGAGACAAGGCCTACTAACTCCTACCATACCGGTCTTCAAATCGAACAATATCATCTTCACCCAGGTACGAGCCCGATTGCACCTCGATCAGCTCTAACGGCACTTTGCCCGGATTCTCCAGGGCGTGCCGGGCGGTGACGGGGATATAGACAGACTGATTCTCGGTCAGGTACTGCACGGTTTCATCCAGGGTCACCCGGGCTGTGCCCGATACCACGATCCAGTGCTCGGCGCGGTGGTGGTGCATCTGCACCGACAGCTTAGCGCCGGGTTTGACGGTGATCCGCTTTACCTGAAAACGCTCGCCATGGTCCACCGAGTCGTACTTACCCCAGGGGCGATAGACCTCGCGATGGAAGGTGGCCTCGGTGCGCCCGCTGGCTTTGAGCTGGTTAACAATGGTTTTAACGTCCTGGACCCGGTCCTTGTGGGCCACCAACACCGCATCCTTGGTGTTGATAATGACCAGATTATCCACCCCCACGGTCGCGACCAGCTTATCCTCACTGTGGACATAAGTATTGGTGGTCGCGGTCGAAATCACGTCGCCCTTGACCGCATTACCCGCCGCATCTTTCTCCGACACTTGCCACAACGCGGCAAAACCACCAACATCGTTCCAGCCCGCATCCAGCGGCACCACCACGGCGCTGTCGGTCTTTTCCATCACCGCATAGTCGATTGAATCATCCGGACAGGCGATAAACGCCTCGGTATCGATACGGATAAAGTCCAGATCGGGCAGCTGTTGCGCCATGGCACGTTCACAGGCCGCATAGATATCGGGGCGGTGTTGTTTTAACTCATCCAGATAGCGGCTGGCCTTGAACATAAACATGCCGGAGTTCCAATAAAACTCGCCACTCGCAAGGTAATGCTGGGCGGTTTCCGCGTCTGGCTTCTCAACAAAAGCGGTGACCACAAACGCCTGTTCAGCACCACGCTCTTCGCTGCCTACCGGTTCAGAACCGACCCCTTCAGCACCACTCAGCGGCGCGCCGCGCTTAATGTAGCCGTAACCGGTCTCGGCATGGGTCGGGACGATGCCAAAGGTCACTAATTGGCCCGCCTCGGCCAACTGTTGCGCCTGCGCAATCGCCTGATGAAACGCCCCGGTCTGCTCGATCACATGGTCCGCGGCAAGCACCAACAGCAGCGGATCATCCGCTACCGCAGGATCGGTTAGCGAAGCATCGCTCTGTTTCAGCTGGGCATCCCGAATCGCCTTAAAGGCCGCCAGCGCGATCGCCGGCGCGGTGTTACGCCCCACCGGCTCAAGCAGAATCCCCGCGCCCTGCAGATCCAACTGCCGCACCTGTTCGGCGGCGATAAAGCGATGCTCTTCGTTGCAGATAAACAACGGTGGCAGATGGGGCACGCCCTGCAGCCGCAACACCGTCTCCTGCAACATACTGTGGCTGCTCGTAAGCGGCAAAAACTGTTTCGGAAAGTTGCCACGCGACAGCGGCCATAAGCGGGTACCAGCCCCGCCAGCCATGATGACCGGGAGAATCATAAATCAGTCCTTTAAAAAATAGGCTTGGGTATTGGGATGCACGGCAGTATCCGCGCGTAACTCATCGAGACTAAACCAACGGTAGCGGTCGTGCTGTTGTTTGGGTAACTCTGAAAGATCGGCCACTGCAGACGCCTGATCGAGGCACAGCCGGTAGGCGATAGCGATGTAATGGGTAGAGACCTGCTCATCGAATACCGAATCGGTGTAAAAATGATCGTAGGGGCCTTGCAGGATTGCCGCCGTGATCGGCATCGCCACGCCTAACTCCGCAGCCGTCAGCCGCAGAAAAGCCTTTGCCAAGGATTCATTCTTCAGCACCCGCCCCCCCGGCACAAACCAACACCCCTGTGCCGGGCGATTGCAGCGCTCACCCAGCAACACCTGCCCCGCCGGGTTCTGCAC
>SDWN01000920.1 GCA_004195305.1 Neptunomonas sp.
AGCGGGTAGCGGCTGACGCCGGTCAGGGTGCCGCCGTCGTAGCCGATCAGCTCGCCCGACTGCGCCCAGGCGGGGATATCATGACTGACCGCGACCGATGACCCAAACGACAGCCGCAGCGCCTGCTGGCTGGTGCTGAACTTGACCCCCACATTACGGTAATGCAGCTTTGCGACTTCAAACATGCCCTCGTTATAGGCCTGCTGCCGGTCGGTGATATACGGCAGTTTGATCGTTTTCGGATAGAGCGCGGTTTTGCCCGCGATCTGGCACAGCATTTTTTCAGTCTTGAACGTGTCGGGGTGGGTGTACTCGACCGTCACGCTGTCAAAATCTTCGGTTTTCTCAAACGCCATCGCCATCTGGAACGAATTGCGACCCATGTTCCAAGGCGTAAACAGCTGGTCATAGCCAGTCTTTACCTCGTCACGCACGGCCGAAATCAGCCCGCCCTCGACGGTCAGGTTGCTGGGGCCACAACGCAGGATCTTGTTGGCGATCGGCTTAAAGGTATCCTTGCTATCGAGTACCGCGTTGCACTGGTCGCCACGCGTATCCAGCACGGTAGCCAGGGTCAGCAGCTCGGCCAGGTTCAGGTCGGCATCGGCGCGCTGGCCACCGTAGGCGTGTTTCGCCACATAGCACAGCACCCAGACCGGGTTGGCGGTATCGGTGGCAGCACTCCAGGCGCTGCCGCTCCAAGTCGGGATCTGATTGCTGACCATGACATTGACTTTGCGCTCGGACTGGCCTGACAAGTTGTTTGATGCGCGGTACTTGGCCACCATTGTCCAGTAAGGGTACGTCGTCTGCTCGTTGATAAAGCCACGCACGCCCGCCAGCAGCACCTGGTCGGTGCCGGTGTCGGTGCGTTTAAGTCGGATTTCGTAGGCACCCTCGGCCAGGGCATAGGTTTCGGTAAAGCGCTGCGGCATATTGCTGGCGGCCGTCAGTGTGGCGGTGGCGGTCAGCGTCCAGGCTGATATCGGTCAGCAGCCGCGTTTCCACGTCAACCAGGATGGTACTGTTCAAGCCGCGCGGACAGATCAGATCGACCTCGACTTGGTTGGTGGTCTTGCCGATCGGGGCGCAGCGGAACGGGCCTGCGCGGTTGAATGAGCATGAACCGGGCGGTTTCGGTTGTGACCGGCCCCGCCGCTGACGCATCGGTTGATGCCCCGGCAGCTGCAGTACCTGAACCCGCAGCAGGGTGACGAAATCGAGTCGTAAGGAGTCGGTACCGGATTGAAACCGCGCCAACACCTCTGCGGGCAGATCCTGGTATGGATTACCCTCTGCTTTATGGGCCCCGGAATGGATCAACGTCACGCTGACGCCCTCCTCCTGCAGCTGCTTCTCGTAACTGGCATGCGCCATGATCACGCCCACCGATCCGGCCACCCCGGTCTGGGTGATCAAGCGCCGGTGCGCGGCACTGGCCAGCGCCATACCCGCCGAGCAGCTCACGTCATAGCAGAGCGACCAGAGCGGTTTGCCCGAGCTATCTGCAAGCGATCGCAAGGTGCGGGCGGTATCGAAACAGCCAGCGACCTCGCCACCCGGGGTATCCATATCCAGCAGCACGCCTTTCACATCCAGATCACTGAACGCCTGATTGGCTCGAGCGATGATGCCGTCGTAACCGGTCATGCCGCTTTAGGGATTCAGATGACCGTGCTTATGGACCAGCGATCCGGCCACCGGCAACACCGCCACGCCATCGAGCACCTGGTAGGGGCGATCCCGCTCCCGCGAACGGCTGAAAGATTCTGCCGACATCCGCAGCTTATCGCCGGTCAGGATCTCGCCTTGCGCATCGACCAACGACTGGATCCCTAGCCGCGAGGCCAGCGCCGAGAAGAACACCCGCGCATAGCCGGGCTCCAGCAACAGCGGTGTGTTCAGCACCCGTCTGGCGATCTGTGAGTAGTGGTTCATGGGGGTCCTTTGAGGGTTGGGGACTTTTGTACAGGCATCGCCGCTACCGCCATCCATGGCTCACACGGCATACAGCCCTTCCGTGGGCATAAAAAAACCCGCCGGAGCGGGTTTTAAGTAGTTCTTTCTAAGCTTGTTTAAGCGATAGCGGCTAAACCCTTCTGTTCAGCCAACGCCAATAGTTTTGCAGTGGCTCCAGATGGCTTACTGGTTCCTTGCTCCCAGCGCTGAACCGCTTTAGGGGTTACGCAAAGGTAGGCAGCCAACACCGACTGGCTCACATGATACTTATTCCGAACCTGCTTAATATGCTCAGCGGTATACTCAGGAACTGCAGTTAGGCACATGGCATCAAAGTTACGCATGGTCACTTCATCCACAGCACCTGTTTGATGAAGCGCCTGCATATCTTCATGCATCGACTTAAGAATATCACTCATATTTTGTGCCCTCCATATCAATAATTTCTCTCAATGCCTTTCCTTTCGAAGCCTTATCTATTTTTTCTTCATCCATGGAAAAAAGCACTTTTGCCTGCTCTTTGAGTGCTGCTTTCTCTTGCTTACTAATATTATCCATCGCGCTCTTGGGGAAGCCATAGACGAAGAAAGCTCGGTCATTGACCTTAAAAGCAATTATCGTTCTTAAACTCGAACGTTTGCTCTGGCCATTGATGCCGATTCTTTTCTTAAAAATTGACCCACCTAGATTTGCATCATGTAAACCCTCATCCATCTCCGCGACTGAAGCTTTTAGCTGCTGATCTGTTAGGCCTTCATCTTTTGCCCACTTATCAAATTTTTTCGTGAGAAAGATCCGTGTCATCGTCCTGATTAACCTTTTTTTCTTGACCTTAAGTGTACTACCTAGTGGTACATTGCTCCACTTTTTCGATTCCCCTATTGCCTCCCGGCGTGTTAGCAGGGTCAGGCCTTGCCTTTTGCTAACAGGAAGCAAGCCCCCCTTCTTTTTGCTCTGCTTACATCGTTTTTGCCAAGATGAGCTATACTTTAAATGCCGGAGAACATCGGATTCGCAGTTTGACGAACGAGCGGATACGAGGATTGGAACTTATCACTCCAGTCGACTGGTAAGTCTGGTCAACTGTCGTTTTTGCAGTTGAAAGAACTCGGTGGGGAACTGGAGAGTAGCCAGTGCCGGGCATCAGCGCCAGCACCTTATGGGGATATATCGTCAAATAACCCATAAGTATTTTCGCGACCCGTTACCGCGATAAACCTGACGGAGGCCACGCTGTATATTACTAAGTGTGGCCTTACTTTATACGGGGTGTTGATCTGGCACTCCAGAAGCGATCCCTACTTAAACTCGTTAGATACAGCGCTGTTATCACCTTCATGGCTAGGCTATTGGAACTTGCGGTTGCTCGCCCTGCTCCCCTGGCGCCAATTTCTCCGCCCTTACCCAGCTCGCCATCGGCAACCCTGCCACTCTGCGCTCAGCCATCTCCCGTACCTGCTGGGCAAACACCTCCTGGTAATCCTCGCCCATCAGTGCCAGCTCTTTCTCATAGGTCGACAGGCCGGATTCGATCCGTAGGATCGCTTCTTTGACCTCTTTCAGACCATCGATCGCCAAACGGCCGGAGCCGATCCAGTCGGAGTTACACCAGGCGCCTTTGGCCTCATAAAATCCGCGAGTGGCTGAGCGCGGCAGCGTGAGCTCGCGCCGCTGCAGGGCCTCTTCCAGTACCAGGCTGAACAGTTGTGAGGCGAAGCGACCGGCGATAATCTTGCGCCGACCCATGAAGTAGCGCCACCCTTCGAGCATCGACGCGCGCGAGCTGGAATAGGAGCTGTTGCGGTAGTCTTTGGCGAAGGGTTCGTAAGGGACGTTCAGGCCCGCAGCCATCCAACGCAGGATCGAGCTTTCCAGATCGGTAAAGCCGTTGTCGACGTTACCACTAGTGTGCATGTTGAGCCGTTCGCCCGGCACCAGGTGCGGTACTTTGACGCCATTGAGTTTGATGCCAGCACCTTTGTGATATTCGTTCATGGCCATCAGTCAGTTCTGCACACCCTGCACCCCTTCATCACCAGCACCGATCACCTGCATCGCAGCTTCCGCACCCAGCTCACTCTCGATGGTGGCGGCGTACATGGCGTTGACGATGGTGTTCTGCAGTTTGGTGTGCTGCAACTTGAGCAGCATGTG
>SDWN01000217.1 GCA_004195305.1 Neptunomonas sp.
TCCCTCAAGGTCGCTCTCAGCCAGCAGCGCATCCAGATCACCATCAAATTCAAGATCGGTATCCGCTTCAAAATCTGCAAGTTCGCTGTCAGCCGCAGCTGTTTCGGCATTTAACTCATCCGCTTCGGGTCCCTCAAGGTCGTTCTCAGCCAACAGCGCATCCAGATCACCATCAAATCCAAGATCGGTATCCGTTTCAAGATTTGCAAGCTCGCTGCCAGCCGCATCGGTTTCGGCGTTTAACCCACCCGTCTCTGATCCCTCAAGGTCGCTCCCAGCCAGCAGCGCATCAAGATCCGCACCCAGGTCAGCATCCGCCTCGATAGCCGCCGTATCCACGCTCTCCTCGTCGAACCCTGTCGACAGATCAAACTCATCATCATCAAGCAGAGAGTTAGAAAAAGCAGCCATCTCAGGATCATCGATCACCGGCTCGTCCAGCTTGAGATCCATATCAAGATCATCACCCAGCGCGCTGTCCAGCTCGGCATCGGAAATCGAATCGAATTCATCATCAAGGCCGCGACTCTCGGTCGGGGCATTAAAATGATCCTCGGAATTCTCTTCGTCAGAAACACCCGCCAGCGCCGCATCGCCAACCTCATCCGCCACGACCGCTGCTACACTTGACGACACCTCGGGCGCAGCCGGGTCCTCAACAACCAGATCACGCCTATCGAGAAGCTCCAGCGCCTCTTCAACCTCTCGGTCTTCCTTACGTTTACGCATAAACAGGAACAGCCCTGCCAGCAAGGCAAGCACCCCCGCAGCCGCGCCGGCAATCCACGCAATGCCTGAACCTTGCTCCGCAGCAGCTTTTTCCTGCTGTTTAGCTAACTGCTGCTGCAATCCGGCCAACTGCTGATCTTTAAGCTCAATCAACTGCTGCATAGAGCCCATCTGCTCAGCCAGCTGATCAAGCTGACCCGACATCTCTACATTGTCGCGCTCAACCTTACTCAACCCCTCAAGAGTTACCACCAACTGCTCTTCCAGCTCTTCATTCTGGGCTACAACCTCTGCCACCCGAGGCGACGTCTGAGCATCTACTGCGGATATTTCAGTGGAAAGCGTGTCATCCTTAGTCGGGGTAACCGCGCTCTCTTCCGCCACTTTACTGACAATTCTTAACTGATCATCTTCAACAACAGAGGCACTACCTGCTTCGATCTCTGTTTGGGTTGCATCCAGCTTGGCAGCTTTAGTCGAAGCACCCGCGTCAGGCATACCCTTCCACGAACTGTTTTGACGCCTAACCTCTTGCAAAGACTCCTGAGCAGTGAAACCCTGAATCTGTTCTTTGCTGGGAATATCCAGCACGACGCCTGATTTTAGCCGGTTAATATTGTTCTTAATAAAAGCATCGGGATTAGCGCGCAAAATTGCCAGCATCATCTGCTGCGGTGAAACACTGGCATCTGGACGCGTTTTAAGCGCTATCCCCCATAACGTATCCTCTTTGGTCACACTATGCTGACTCGAGCCAGCGGCGACCCCGAGCACGGCTGCCGAGGGCTCTGAACGACTGACTTTGTTACCCGGCCGCTTACTCGGAACTGACGCAGCCAACTGAACAACCGGAGCCACGGGCCGACGCTGAGGAGTAAGAGCACTCGCCGTAAATACCGGAGGATCCAGAAGCACGGTGTACTCTCGAACCAAGCGACCACGGGGCCAGTTCACTTCTATTAGAAAGTTCAGAAAGGGCTCACGAATCGGCGAACGAGTGGTCAGAATAATTTTACCTCGACCGCCTTTAATATCTAGCTTGAATCTAATATCAGACAAGATCGGAGAAGGCCTGACACCCGCCAGATAGAAATCGTCAGTATTCGCAAGACTGGTAATGACCTGAGAAGCATTCAAGTCACGTAACTTAAGAAGATCTATCTCTGCCCTTAGCGGTTCATTTAACGCCGAGGTGAGTGTCACCTCACCCAGCCCCAAAGCATGGGCTTGCATCGTACCTAGTGCACTGATCACAGCCAGACTGATCGCGCTTTTACGCAACATACTCAACATCCTTCCCTTCATACCCGCCATTAACTCATGCGAAGCATAGCAACATAAAGACAGGAGTGGATTTCAACGCCACCCTGCTTTTTCCATCCAAAAGACGGCATTGTTTTAAAGTATTAATTAAACGTGAGTTTTAATCAACACATTCACCACAGCACAAGCCACTTAACGCGCGCTCTGATCAGGGAGTTTTAGACGAAAAAAACGGCCGTTTGATAAATCATCGACCGCTTGTGTATCCCTCAGCTCTTTTATTACCCTTCAAGCAGGATTCGCAACATCCGTCGCAACGGCTCAGCGGCCCCCCAAAGCAGCTGATCACCCACGGTAAATGCCGACAAATACTGCGGCCCCATATTCAGTTTGCGCAGCCGACCCACAGGCACGGTCATGGTACCGCTGACCGCAGCCGGGGTCAGTTCGCGCATGCTCTGCTCACGATTATTAGGGACCACTTTGACCCAGTCGTTGTGCGCAGCCAGCATCGACTCAATCTCAGGGATCGACACATCTTGCTTCAATTTGATCGTTAACGCCTGCGAATGGCAGCGCATCGAACCAATCCGTACACAGGTACCATCGACAGGAATAACATCCTCCCCACGACCCAGGATCTTGTTGGTTTCAGCCTGCGCCTTCCACTCTTCCCGACTCTGACCGTTATCTAATTGGGTATCTATCCAGGGGATTAAGCTTCCTGCCAGCGGCACACCAAAATTGTCAGTACTGAGCTGCTCGCTGCGGATTGCGGCGGTTACCTCACGGTCGATATCCAGAATCGCGGCTCGCGGATCATCCAGCTTATCCGCAACAGCGGCATGAACCTGGCCCATCTGCCGCACCAGCTCGCGCATGTGCTGCGCACCGCCACCCGACGCTGCCTGATAGGTCATCGAGGATACCCACTCAACCAGGTCGGCTTTAAAAAGACCTCCCAGAGCCATCAACATCAAACTGACGGTGCAGTTACCACCCACAAAGGTTTTGGTACCGTTGGCAAGCGCATCACGTACATACTGACCATTAACCGGATCAAGGACGATGACACTCTCGTCCTCCATCCGCAAAGATGAAGCGGCATCGATCCAATGCCCGCTCCAGCCCGCCTGACGCAGCCCGGGATAAACGGCCTGGGTGTAATCACCGCCCTGACAGGAGATAATCGCATCCATAGCAGCCAGCTCGGTAATGTCGGTGGCATCTTTGAGCGTGGTAATCTCTTTGCCAATCGCTGGACCCTGCTGACCAACCTGAGACGTAGTAAAGAACACCGGTTCGATCAGATCAAAATCCCGCTCTTCCTGCATCCGCTGCATCAGAACGGAACCCACCATACCCCGCCAACCCACAAAACCTACACGCATCATCGCTTCTCATCTCTCTAGGTGCGCTCAACGACAGAGCGCGTGCTCTACAAAAGCGGTGCCGATAAAGACACCACTGTCCGGCCCAAACCGGCTCTTATCCGGCGCTGATCACAACGCCATCAGGGCGGCGACAACCGCATCGCCCATCTCCCGGGTTGATACTTTACGAGTGCCTTCGGAATAGATATCGGCCGTACGCAAACCCTGGTCCAGCACCCTGCTCACTGCCTCCTCAATCAGATCAGCGGCCTCAGCCTCACCGAGCGAGTAGCGCAGCAGCATCGCCGCCGACAAAATCGTTGCCAGCGGATTGGCAACCCCTTGGCCGGCAATATCCGGCGCAGAACCGTGGCACGGCTCGTACATCCCCTGACCGCTGGCATTCAGCGATGCCGAGGGCAGCATCCCAATCGAGCCGGTCAGCATCGCTGCCGCATCAGACAGAATATCACCAAACATATTGCCTGTAACAATAACATCAAACTGCTTGGGCGCGCGCACCAACTGCATCGCGGCATTGTCGACATACATATGACTCAACTCAACATCGGGGTACTCCTGCCCCACCTGTTCGACAATTTCGCGCCAGAGCACGGTCACTTCCAGCACGTTGGCCTTATCTACCGAACACAGCTTTTTACCACGCTTACGGGCCGACTCAAATGCGACCCTGGCTATCCGACGAATCTCTGATTCGCAATAAACATAGGTGTT
>SDWN01000218.1 GCA_004195305.1 Neptunomonas sp.
GAGTAGGAACGGATCACTCTCTTTCGTAGTCATGAACCCATTCACTCACTGCGTCATACTTGTCGCCATAGCCCAACTGGCCTGACCAGTAGACATCCGGTCGCTCCCGATTCAGCTTATTCATGAAGGCATGGATCGCCATCTCCAGTTCGTCATACTGGTCATGCTCAGGCCAACCCTGCCAGATCTTGAGTACATCGAGCTTAAGTTCCTCGGTTCTCATACCGTCACCTCGCAAAGGAATCAATCGTCCTACTCTTTTTTGACTGCCCCTCGTAGCTATAGTTTAGACCGGTTCGATCCTCCTATTACAGGTCTGTTTTCCAATGGCGAGTAAGATCCTGTTTGACGGCCAACCCTGGCCGACAAAGTACTGGGACGGGTTAACCAGTTTAAGGCGTATAGCGATCAGACCTCGCTCCTAGGCATTCACCAAGCCACGTTATCAACCGGCTAGCGTTGGCATGCCTTGTAGGCCCAACGCAGCAGGTATCCTTTCGGTGGCTGAAGGCCTGTGATCAAATAATTGAGGGGATAGAGGTTGTTCAGCATGGCATCTTCACCACAGAGTCTTGTTGTCCATAGATGGGGGCTTTTAGCCAGCGTTTGACGCAACTGCTCTACAACCCGATCGGTCAACTGATGCTCGCTACTTCGCAGGTGCTGCAAAAACTGTTGGATCAGCGGAGAGATCAACTGCAATAAAATAGTCCGTGCAGTCAGCAGGCTGGGCTGCATGGTCAGACTGACCCTGGCGGCCTTAAAGACCATCTCATTCTCATGATGATTCTGCCTGACCACCAAAGAAATATCGGGATTGAGCTCGGCCGAACTCAGCAGAATTTGCAAATTTCTGGAGTCGTTTGCCGTGCCCGCCACTAGTCCAACGGCGTGCTCAATCCCGGCTTGCTTGAGTGTCTGATAGTTGGCATGGCCTTTGATCGATCCCGCGGAGAGCTCCGAATCATTCAGCTCTGGATCGATAATCACGGTGCTAACACCATGACTATCCAAATATTTATGTAGCCAACGGCCCATTCGACCATAGCCGCAAATAATCCAACTGCCCCTAGGGATCGTTACATGCGTAGCAAGGTCGACCGAGTGAGCGCCAACTAACCACTGGCTGAGATTGTGCAGTTTCGGGCTAGTGACCGCCATGCACAGCTGGACACCAAACAACTCAAAGGGATCGATAACCGAGACCGATTCAAAATGCCGCAGATGTTCCTGCTGTTGAGTTTCTGTGGCCCGGCAGATAATGCGGATATCCGGATTCAAAAATCGGGTCATCACCGCAATCTTAAGATCCAGCTCTTCGTTCGGTATCAGTGAAACCACGGCTCGACACATGGGGTGTTTGACACCGGCATCGACCAGATGTTTGGGTACACTGGCATCGCCGCACAAGCCCGGCATCTTGACCCGGTAATCACGCATCGCCAACGCCTTGATTCGCTCCGGATCGGCGTCAATCACGACCACATTCATCAAATTGTCACTGAGTCCACGTGCCAGCAGGCTACCGGTGTCGCCAAACCCACAAATAATAATGAAGGGATCTTTGAGAGCTTCGACCGTGCGGGCAAAACGGTTTTCGGCTACCGCAATAATAAAGTGCGGGTTTTGTATCAGCTTAATAATGGATCCGATGGCGTACAGCCAGGCGATAACGCCCATATACAGACAAAAAATCGCCCACAGTCGCTGCGGGTCGGTGAAGGCGTAAGGAATCTCTCCAAAACCGGTCGTTGTCGCGGTGTAGGTAAAGAAATAGAACGAGTGGAACAGGCTCATCGGCGGGGCGCTACCGTCCGCATCCTGCCCCGGTATCAGCGACATGCCAATAATACCGACCCCGTACACCACCACCAGCAACAGAATCGGACCGCGCATAAAGCGCAGCAAAATAGACGTCACCCGGCCCAGGTCCGACGTTGTCGCCATAGCGGGAGCCCTCCGTTAGCGGAACTTAACGACGCGAAATAATGGTGTCGACTGAGAGCGTAAATACCGAAATCAAGTTCGTCATCAGCGCGCCATAACCCAGCGATACGATAAGCACCATCTGTTCAGGGCGGACCCCTTGGTCACCGTTGACCACCCATATAAGTCGAGCTGAAATCAACAGCAAGTTAGCGACCAAGGAGGTCGCCAGCAAAATGGCCCCTAGCTGGGTTCGATCACCCAGTATCAGACCCGCTGCGATCAGATTGACCAATATCGCCAGGGTTAGTATCCAGACATTATGGTGCGCGGGATTGCTAATATCGCCGATAACGAAAACCACATTCAGCGCCAAGGCAAGGATGACGAAAAAACCGACAATGACTTTTTCAAATTGCATAAGGGTGACTCTCACTGCTTTATTATTATTTTATGGCTCTGATAACGCCCACACCCAGATCAACGCGGGCAGCACTATCGAACACAGGCCAGAATAGCACTTACGTACGATCTCTGCTCCTGTGAGAATTTAGGAGGATGATCCGCCCCTCCATTTCTGGACACCGAACTAAGCGAGTAAAATTTAGCGTCAATCTCCCAAGGGGATGCACAGTGAAATCACCAGTGATTCCGTGCCTGGATTTTCACGCCCTAGGCCTGCATTTGACAGGTGGAAAAGTGCAAAGCCAATGCGATATTGCTTATGGAACCGATAGGCAAGCTCAATCCCTGTTCTGAACTCCAGCTTATTACCCAATTGAATATCGTCGCTGTCGTCGAAAGAACCGACACCAAAACTCGGAATAGCCAGCCATCGATCGGTTAGCCAAAAATCGTGCCGCAGATCCGTATAGATAAAGCCGGCACTGTTCACGGCATGCGCAAAGCCGAAGGCTGGAATTAGTTTCCATCGTGAAAGGGAGCGCATCCGGTATTCGATGCCATAGCGCAGAGGGGCATCGATGTTGTCGGCGATGCCCACTTTTCCTAGGGTGAAATTGAGCATGGCAACATCGGCCGAAAACGTCTCGTCACTCGCATTGGCGCTTGATGAAAACAACACCAGGAGCAGACAGAAAAGCCCCGTTAGTGGTTTGCAGCGGTTCAGAACATGTTGCATGACGGGCACCGTTACGAAAGTATAGAGGTAGTGTAGTAAAGCATTCAGTGGTCAGAACTGACGTCGATAAACGAAGCAGTGAACGGCGGGTCGAAAGGGAAAAGAGTCGACACTGAGCGGTCTCTCTCCATAGCTTTATATTCCACAGGGGTGAGCCGAATCGATCCTAACACCTATCCAGGAAGTGCATACTCGCCACGCCGGAAACCAGCGAAACTAACTGCAATCCTCCAAAAACAGGAAGGTAATGCTCGCTTAGATAGGCGCCCAAGAGTGTTCCAGAAATCAGAGGGATCACGAACAGAAGATGACAAGGGCAGCTGACGAAAAACAGCCCAAACAGTAGATAACCCGCTGGGGATGCTCTTGGGGATACGTGGGCAGGCTCCATCTTAACGTCCTCGAATATTTTCGATCTATACCTTCTGATCTATGCCTTCTGGTTGACTCCCATAGCTACTCGAAGTTACAAACCGCTCATATGGTTAAGGGCATTATCCCAACACCAAAAACTCTCGACCGGACGGCTTTGCCCAAGAACAGACAGTGAATAGGGACTGGGCATAGGTCGGTAACTGGCTGCTATCAACACCTTGCTGTCGCTTAGCTCTGGCTTCTGGGGTTGCTGATGAAACGTCGGAGTTCCTGATAGCGGACACCCCATGAAGCGAGAGGTCACGGCAGTAGTATCTACAAAACCGTCATTTTCAAGACGAGACTATCAGGCCGCTTCGTGGCATGAGCAGACGTTGAAAACAGTACTGATGCGACCAGGAAGGCATTTAATTGTTGCTTGAAGGTTCTATCACTGAACATATCGTTTTCTTCCATGAGATTTTGGGCAGCGTTGATATCCTTACTCAATTGTAGTGCCTCATTTGACAATAGAATTGGTTTAATTGGAGTGGTTTATCGGGATTAACCAGAAATAATGTCAGGTTATTTACACTGGCAAGGCAATAATTGCTAAACCTTCCGTATCTAGTTGTTATATAAGAAGTATGATACACTGGCGCGAATAGTGCTTAACGT
>SDWN01000224.1 GCA_004195305.1 Neptunomonas sp.
AGATGTGTATAAGAGACAGGAGGAATATGACTCACGGCATGATCAGGGTGTCTGTCCAAGTTTCGTTCTAATGTTCTTATAGCATCGCTGTATCGCCCAACCATATAATAAGCCAGGCCAAGTTCGAATAATCTATCCGGATCCATATTCGGGTTGAATCGTAAGGTAACTTCAAATTTGTCTATCGCTTTTAGTGGTTTTCCAGAATAGAGCATGACGGTGCCCATGATGGCATGGCTATCCCAGTCATTTGGATTAATATCGATAGCTCGGCTCACTTCTTCAAAGGCTTGATCGTATTCCGCCCAAATAAGATACACATACCCGAGCAAACGATGTCCGGCCGAAGACTCCTCTATACTAAGCGCTTTTTGTGCCAAATCATGTATTCGCTCCAATGCTTGGCTGGGAAACTCACTCCATCCATGGCCGACAGCCATCTGATCGGTCCAACCCAGGCCTACATATGCTGAGGCATAGCGCTCATCGAGGATGGTCGCTTGTTTGAACAACCTTCTTGCCTCGATATTTGTTGAACGGGTTGTTTTAGACAAATATTCCCAGCCGCGTAAAAGGTGGTCATAGGCTTCCAGGTTATCAGTGTCTTTTCGCATTGCTCTCTCGCGCTCCACCTTGTTAACCTTGAGCGATAAGACTCCCACGATCTCCTGAACAATTTCATCCTGCAGGGTGAAAATATTTTCAAATTCACGGTCGTATCTTTCTGCCCAAATATGCTTTCCTGATGTGCCATCAACCAACTGAACATTGATCCTGACCCTGCTGCTGGCACGCTGGATACTCCCCTCTAGCAAGTACTGCGCTCCTATCTCTTTATATAGCTGCTGGGCTTTAACTGGTTTGCTCTTGTAGGTGAATACGGTATTGCTGGCGATAACATACAGCGAGCTGAATTTTGACAGATCGACAATGATGTTGTTGGTTATACCATCACTGAAATACTCTTTCTGTGGATCTCCACTTAAATTGATGAAGGGCATCACCGCAATTGCCGGTTTGTTTGGCCATTGGGCTATGTTCGATACAGTTTCTTTTGAAGGAGTCCATGGGCGTAGCCAAAGGATAATAACAATGGCTAAAACAGCGGCTGCAATACCGGTGATCCGTTTCCAGCTCTTAGACACTGTTTCTGATCTAGAGTGAATGACTGTACCGGAGGCTTTTGGGTCAAGGAGCACACGATAAGTGCTTACAGGTTGCTTTATATTTTTGACTTGCTGCATGCCCAAATATTTATAACCGAGGCTGAGTTTGTTTTCGATCTGGTCAAAGGCTTGTTGAGAAATACAGATTCCACCGGGTTCTGCAAGACTTTCTAGGCGAGCAGCGATATTAACCCCATCGCCGTAAAGCTCTTTACGGTCGACAATCACATCACCAATATTGACACCTATTCGGAACTGTACCTTTTTATCATCCTCCAGTTCGTCGTTACGAATTTTTAGATCACGTTGGATATCTGCGGCGCATGCTACTGCGGAAACAATACTGTCAAACTCAGCTAGAATCGCATCACCAGCATAATGTAAAATTTTTCCACCATGATTGTTGATCTGTTCTGTCATTGTGTCGAGGTAGGTACAGAGCGTGCGGTGTGTCCCCTCCTCGTCCACACCCGTCAGTCGGCTGTATCCCGCAACATCAGCATAAAAGATCGCAGCAAGTTTTCTTTTGAAGCTATCGTTCGACATGATTCCGACCAGGCTCCCCTCTCTCGTAGTGAAGATTAGCGGTCACAGGTACAGAATTCCATCGGGCACCTCCCTCAGTGCTGACTCATTATTAACCCGACCAACAAATACATTCACGAAGCGTAGCGGATGGCAGGATGCTCGAAGCACTTTGCGGACAGGAGGAATTATCCAAAGAGGACGGGATACTGTGAATGAGGGCTAGATTGGACGTTTACCGCGCAGCGCATCAGCAAAGCATAAACAAGACAGAGAGAGGTTCGCCAGTGTTTTTGACGGCAAACCTGGTGGGCGAGAATCGAAAAACAGGAAAAAATAAAGCGAAAGTGACTAACCAAAAATGAACAGAAATGCCATGAACTGCAATAGCTGAAGGCCAATCAGGTCGAAAGGGTATAGCGTCTGGTTGACCCTACACTTACATAAGTTAGGGGCATGATCGGCCGCAGCCCGCAGACAGCTACCGGCCCCTATGCTGTCATTACAAAGGGAGAGACAAGGCTTATACATTCGTCCATTTTCCACGAAGCAGACTTAGCTATAGCATGGCTCTTCCTGATAACATACGTGCTTCAGCATTGATGTTGGTTATAAGCTGACTTCGGCTACAACGGATCCATGGATGTAAATGCAGTAATGGCTGTACCCCACTTCCAAGCTATTCAATACGCCAGCATCGCGTTTCTATTAGCTTGTTTGACTATTCCCTCCTGGGCAAATGAACCAAGCAACCTTCCTCTGCTGAATGAGGCCGACCTGCTGTCCGATATCCCGATGGTCAACTCGGCCACTCGCTTGTTGCAGACACGCGCCGAGGCTCCTGCATCCATTACAGTTATTGACAGAGAGATGATTGAGGTATCGGGGGCGCAGGAAATCTCAGACCTGTTCCGGCTCGTGCCCGGCTTCCAGGCTTATCATGTTAACGGCCACAAGTTTGGCGTCACAGCCCATGGGCTTGGCGAAACTCATTCGGGGCGTCTAGAGGTCATGATCGACGGTCGTTCGGTTTACCTTCCGATGATGGCTACGGTGGACTGGCGATCGCTGGGAATCGGTCTCAATGATATCGACTACATCGAGGTAGTGCGTGGCTCCAATGTACCAGCCTACGGCTCCAACGCTTTTTTTGGTGCAATCAATATCATTACCCGCACGGCGCTGAATGACAGAGGGTCACGGGTTAGGGCCGTGGGTGGCAGCCAGGACACGGGCCAAGTTGAGCTGAACCATAACGATACCTGGGGCAATCAGAGCGTACGCCTGTCCGCTGGTTATCTGGAGAGCGATGGCTTTGGTGTGGGTGATGAGGGCCAAGGAAGTTACTTTAACTTTCAGACACTCTATACACCTTCGCTGATTGATCTTTTTGATTTTAGATTCGGTGCCAGCCAGGGACAGGCGGGTATCGGGGATGGATTTTCGACCATTGCGGATAGAGACTACGACGCCAACTACCAAGCGCTGACCTGGATCCGAGAACTGAGCAACGCCGAGGAACTGCGCATCCAGCTCTACCACAACTACTTCAAGATCAATATGGAGGAAACTCGGCTATCGGAACTCTTTGGCGCACCCGTTCTGGCCATTCTCGGCCTTCCAGACGAGTCTATCCCGAGCAATCTGGAGGACGGTAACACCGAACGTTTTGATCTAGAGCTCCAGCACCAGCTCAGCCTGCACTCCAGCTTGCGAGCGGTCTGGGGCATAGGTATACGGCAGGATCGAGGACAGGGAGAGCTGCTCTTCAACACCGACAGCACGTTGGATGAAACCCTGTGGCGGTTATTCGGAAACCTCGAGTGGCGCGCCAGTGAAAAGGCTGTTTGGAACTTGGGGGCGATGACCGAGCACAACGACTTCGTCGGTAGCAAAACCTCTCCCCGGCTGGCTCTAAACTATGAGCTGAGCCCCAGGCACAGCCTACGAGCCAGCTATACCCTGGCCTATCGGATGCCGTCACTGCTGGAAGCCCAACAAGATTCACGCATTAAACACAGTAACGGCACGCTGCTTCTCTGGCTGCGGAATGCCGATCCGAACTTGCAAGCCGAGCAACATAAAACGATTGAGCTAGGTTACCTCGGGTCTATTCCAGAGTTTCGCCTCGACATCGATCTCAAGTTGTACCGCGAGGAAGTTGAACACGGGATCGGTCGAGTCAAAAATGCCCATACGGAGCCTGAAGTTTTTGCAGGTATTATTAACCGCAGCACCAACAGCAACAACAAATCGTGGCGATCCAATGGGCTAGAAACTCAGCTAAAACTTCGGCCAACAATCGGCTCGTTGCTAGCTTTGCAATACGCGTATCAGGATATCGA
>SDWN01000447.1 GCA_004195305.1 Neptunomonas sp.
GTGCGGTGAATCTCGCCGCTGCCGGGCAGAAAGCAGAGCAGGCTGGCGCTGTCGTTTTTAAGCGCCAGTTCGATCACGGCAGCGACGCGTTCGGGGTCGAACGGCGCAGGCGAGCCCTCGAGGTGGTGGGTCAGGACCGGAAAGCTGCGCCCGGCGCTGCGGACCACCGGCGTCTCCTGGCCGAGAAGATCGAGCAGCGGTCGCTGCTCCAGAGTTGCCGACATGATCAGAATTCGCAGATCTTCGCGCAACAGTTGCTGTGATTGCAGCAGCAGCGCCAAGCCCAGGTCCGCTTGCAGGTTACGCTCGTGGAATTCGTCAAAAATAACGCAGCCGACCCCTTCCAGGGCGGGGTCGGTTTGCAGCATTCGGGTCAAGATACCTTCGGTGACAACCTCGATGCGGGTGTTGGGGCCGACCCGGGTGTCCAGGCGCGAGCGGTAACCGATCGTCTCGCCGGGCTTTTCAGCGCGTTCGCGAGCCATAAACCGGGCGGCGCTACGCGCGGCGATCCGACGGGGCTCGAGCATCAGTATTTTTTGACCGTTGAGCCAGGGCTGTTGCAGCAGTGCCGGTGGCACTCGGGTGGTTTTGCCTGCGCCCGGAGATGCCTGAAGTACGCAGCGGCTATGCAGGCTCAGTGCCTGGCAGAGTTCGGGCAGCAGTGGGTCGATCGGCAGTCGGGTCATGGGTGGTGGCGCAGGCTCAGAGGTCTAAGGCGATTGTGGTGGATCAGCAGTTCCCCACCCTAGCATGCTGAGGTAAGCTAGCAAACATCACAGTTGCTGCAGGCGCAGCAATCGTTCGGTTTAAAAATGGGGTGATATCCGCGTGTCAGATTCAGATAAGGTTGTTGATCTAAGCGCCGCCCGGCATCGAAAGGAGCACGAGCGCAAAGAGGAAAAAGTGTCGCAGTTGCGCGATCGCTTCAGCAAAGCGCTGGGGTTGGAAAAAAAGACGCTGGTGAAAGGCGGTTTGTGGAAATTTAAGCAGAAGAAAAAACGTAAGACTGACACCCCTGAGCCTGAGGGTTGGTAGTCGATCCAGAAGGCAAGCAGGTGGTCCGGTGTCAGTGGCTGTATTTATGTTTCATGTAGGTAATGCCGGTTGAGAACACCAGTCTCCACGCCAGTTCGATACGCTCATCATACTGCGGGTCAAATTCGGAGACCGTTTCCAATAGTTTATCCAACCACAGGTCGTAAAGATCGGGGCTGACGTTGAGGTTATGGCGGTTGTGGCGCACGGCGATATGCTCAATGTAATCGTCTGCGTTGTTGGTGGTATAGAACATGAGCAGGCGGTAGAACGATTTCTCCAGCATGGTTTGCTGTCTGGCCATGTCGGAGTTGTGAAACAGCTGAGCGACGCGGTTATCGGCTGCGATAAAGCGGCTATAGAAACTTTCGAAGAAGGGCTGGGGGTCTGTGCCTGAGTGACAGCGTTCGAAGCTCTGGTCGAAAATCTGTTCGTAATCCATGCCTGGAGAGCCCTCGCGCTCTGACCTCATATTCGGAGGTACTTCCCTGATCTGATACAGATCTATTGGCGAATCTAAAAGTAGAATTTTAGTCGCCACTTGTCCCTGCGTCCAGCGGCTGTCTAGGTATTTTTCTCCGAGCTTGCAGTCTGGTTGGGAGCTGACTCAGGAAGAAAGGGCGCGGCAGTATCCGTTGTGGGTTGGCAGGCTTGTGCCCCCGAGTTGGGGTCGATATCGGTCGGGTGTCACAAGGGCGCGCGCAATGGCTGTCATGAGAAGACATTGTGTAATTGTTCGATAAGCGGTCGCTGAAAATAGAGAGCAATGGCGGGGTTCGCATATGGCGGATAGGCCGACAGATCAGAACAGTTATTGAGTCCGGCGCGCGAATCGACTAGGCTGTTCGACCGCCGTAGGAATGAGGCCGTGTTTTATCGGTAGTTCTAATGTCGTATTGCGGCTGGGCGGCAGTATGGTTACTTTGCAGGCACTTTTTTTCGCATTCCAAAGACAGGCTGTCTGCCGACAATCCTGACTTCGTATTTAGACTGCGTGATACCGGCTATCGGTAAGACCGGGTTGGACAGTTTGCGTTATGGCGGGCCAATACAGATCGAGCCTGCGTTACCTGATTAAACTTAGACTATGGAGTGAGCGTTAATGCGTATCATCTTGCTGGGCGCCCCAGGCGCAGGAAAGGGCACTCAAGCTCAATACATTACCGAAAAGTACGGTGTTCCCCAGATCTCCACCGGTGACATGCTGCGGGCCGCGGTAAAAGCGGGTACGCCTTTGGGCAAAGTTGCTAAGGGCGTTATGGATGCCGGGCAGTTGATCTCTGATGAGATCATCATCGGCTTGGTTAAAGAGCGCATTACTGAGGCTGATTGTGCCAACGGATTTTTGTTTGACGGCTTTCCGCGTACTATTCCGCAGGCCGATGCGCTTAAGGATGCCGGAGTTGCTATCGACGCGGTGGTTGAGATCGATGTCGCTGATGAGGAGATCGTCAAGCGCATGAGTGGACGTCGGGTTCATCCGGGTTCGGGGCGTACCTATCACCTGATCTTTAACCAGCCGAAGGTTGAGGGTAAGGATGATGTGACCGGTGAAGATCTGGTTCAACGAGTTGACGATAATGAAGAAACGGTGCGTGATCGTCTGAACGTATATCATGACCAGACGGCTCCGCTGATCAGTTACTACAAAAACTGGGGCAGCGCCGATGCCTCTTCTGCGCCCAAGTATGTCTACGTTGCGGGCGTCGGAACTGTTAGTGATATTCGCGATAAGGTGTTCGCGGCTCTGGCGTAACGCCTATAACCGCTCGGAATAGTAAAAAACCCGCTGTGAATGGCGGGTTTTTTTATGCCCGGCATCTATGCCCGGTGGGCCGTGGATGTCGCTAGGAGGTGATCTTTAGCGGGTCAAGAGGCCCGTCGACACGTGCAGCGGGGCTGAAGGGCGGATAAGTTTATGTATTTTGCGCTCAAGGTCGTGAATAATAGCGCGCGGTACGGGTATGGGCGCAGATGTGGCGTCTTAGGTTTTGAGTGTTTTTATGAGTCCAGCTATGTCAAAAACAGCGGTTATTCTGGTTAATCTGGGAACCCCGAAAGAACCAACTGCCGGGGCTGTGCGGCGTTTTCTTAAAGAGTTTTTGTGGGATCGCAGAGTCATTGAGGGGAGCGGTCCGCGCCGTGGCCTTTGGTGGCTGGTGCTAAATTTAATCATTTTACGGCTGCGTCCGGCCAAAGTGGCCAAACTGTATGCGTCGATCTGGGACCAGGATTCGCCGATGCGAAACATCCTGAATCAGCAGGTGGGCGCTCTGCAGGAGGTGCTTAACGAGCAGTTTGGGGCGCGCTGTCCTGATGTGTATGGCGCGATGGTGTACGGAGATCCGGGTTTCAGCCAGTTGCTGCAGCAACTCAAAGATGACGGCTATCGGCGTTATTTGGTGATGCCGCTGTACCCTCAGTATTCGGCAACCTCGACGGCACCTGTTTACGATCAGGTGGCCCGGTTTCAACTTGCGCAGCGTGAGGTAGCAGATATACGTATCCTCAAAGATTATCATGACCACCCGCTCTATATTGAAGCACTGGCGCAATCGGTGCTGCGTTATTGGCAGGATCAAGAGCCGAGTGAAAAGTTACTGATGAGTTTTCATGGTATCCCTAAGGCCTATGCCGAAAAGGGTGACCCCTATCCGCAGCAGTGCCTGCAGACCGCGCAGTTGTTGGCGGCTCGATTGGGGTTGAGTGACGCTCAGTATCTGGCTACGTTTCAATCGCGATTTGGCCCGGCGGAGTGGGTCAAGCCCTATACCGATGCCGCGTTGGCGAGTTTGGCCGGTGAGGGGGTTAAAACGGTTGATATGATCAGTCCTGCGTTTTCGGCGGACTGTCTTGAGACGCTGGAAGAGATCGCCATCCAGAACCGCGAGGGGTTTATCGAGGCGGGAGGTGAGTATTATGGCTACATTGCTGCATTGAATGCTGATCCGGCACACATTGCGTTGCTGCACCAGTTGGTCAAAGAGCAGGCCGGACAGTGGTTTGAACCAGGAGCAGGGTCATGAGTCAGTATTGTTA
>SDWN01000691.1 GCA_004195305.1 Neptunomonas sp.
CCCCTATCAAGTTTGCCCAATGAGATATTAAAATCGATGCTCTCTTCGAACAGAAAAACATCCTGCTGCATCAACGAAACCAGCCTCAGCACCTGCGCTTTGGGAATCAGAGACAGTTCAATACCGTTCAGCAGAACATGGCCTTGATAACCCTCGTAAACTTTGTTGATCAGCCGGATGATGGTGGATTTTCCCGAGCCGGTGGTACCCACCAATGCTAATTGATCGCCCTTATTCAGCGTAAAAGACACTCCATTCAGCGCGTAGGGTCCATCAGGCTTATAACGGAAACGTACTGCCTTGAATTCCAGACAGCGAAAAGCCTCCAGCTGGGAACCCAGCTGCAGGGCAGACAAAAGCTCTTTTCCATCCTCTTCCATGGGTTCTGAAAACAGCTCTTCAATATGTTCAAACGCCGCGAAAGATCGCTGAATCGAGGCGATCTGAGAGGTAAACTCCCGAATTGGAACAAATAATTTATCTAGGGTATTGATGAAGGCGATCAGCACACCGAGAGTCAGTACGCCTTCAAGGACACGCCCCGATCCATACCAGATAATCAAACCGATAGTGATTGAAGTGATACCCGTGATGAGAGAAAACAGGGTGGCGTCGTATTTATTGGTCTTGAGCTGTGCCCGCATGAATTCCGAGGTGTAATCCTGGTATTTGGCTTCCACTTCCCGCTCCGCGCCATAGAGCTGGACTGTCTTGACACCCAGTAGACACTCCTGCAGAAACCCGGTCCCCCGTGCCAGGGTAGACCGGGTCACCAGATACATGGCCCGGAGCCTGTTTCGAACCCAGTGGGTGATATAGAGAACCGGCGGAAAGACCAGCAGCAAGACTAGGGTCAGTTGCCAATCGATAAACAGCATGAAGATAAGTACGGCGACGGTATTAATGGCGTCCTTAACCAACCCCAGCACCCCGAGCACAAAGGACTCGCCGATCGCTTCGAGGTCACTGGTCAGGCGCGACAACGTCACCCCGGTGGGGGTCTTGTCGAAGTAGCTACGGGGGAAATTTATGACCCGCTTGAAAAGCACGGTGCGCATGTCGAATACGGCCCGGTTACCGGTTTTCCGTAAACAGTAGGAATAGAATGCATCGGACAGATAGTTAGCCAGCAGCACAGCAATCATTGCCGCCACCATCCCGCCCATACCGTCATACTGGCCCTTTGTGAGGTGCTTATCGATCACCTGAATCACCAACCAGGGGAATAATAGGTTGGTGGCTACCGAGATCGGGATCATGGAGACCCCCAGTCGTGTAGTTTTTTTATAGGGTAAGGCGTACCGGTAAAAGCTTTTCAGGTGCTGCAAATCCAAGGATTTTATCATGCGGCGCTCTGAGGCTCGTGTTGCTGCAATGACCAGGTTTCACGGTAATAATCCGACGTAGCCAATAACTGGCGATGGTTACCGCGGGCGATGATTTCTCCCTGGTCGAGGACCAGAATTTCATCCATCATCTCCAGCGCACTGATGCGATGGGAGACCACCAACACGCTCTGCCCTTTTAAATGCTCAAACACCCCCTGAAGGATTTTTCGCTCGGTTTCATAGTCCACCGCTGACAAGACGTTATCCAAGATAATTAGGTCGCTAGGGGTCAGTAGCGCTCGTGCAATGCTTAAACGCTGTTTCTGACCACCGGACAACATGATGCCCTTTTCACCGACGACGGTCTGATCACCATCGACAAAACGTCCCACATCATCACTCAACTCACTCAATTCCAGAACTTGATCAACGTCGCTCCAAGCCTCGAAGCCTTCGCTCTGGGCACCGAAACGGACATTTTCGACAATACTGTCAGAAAACAGATAGGGATCCTGGGTCACCGTCCTGACGAACTGACGCCAGTCCCGCCGGGACATACGCGTAAGGTCGACTCCACCCCAGAAAATGGTTCCCGGCCTCACCTGCAGATGATGATTCAGGCAGTTGACCAGGGTGCTTTTACCGGAGCCAATACTACCCAGGATGCCGACTTTGCGGCCATGGGGAATGGTAAAACTCAAATGTCTGAGGACCGGCTGGCCAGGTTGAGTCTCAGCGTTCGTAACACCCTCCGCCACACCCTCACCTTCACTGGCTCCTGCGTTATCCGGATACTGAAAACTTAGATTTCTGACCTCCAGGTCTGCCCCCTTAAGAGAATCCATCGTTGCCCGATCCAAACGCGTCTGGTCCACTTCGGGAATCGGCGCGTTCAGTATCATCTGTACGCTATCGATGCTGAGCATGCCCATCTGGAATACGGTCACGATTCGCCCCAGATGCATCAGCGGTAGCGCCAAAAGCACCGAATAGGACAAGAACGCGGTGATTTCCCCGATGGTCAAATCCTGCTGAATCAGATAGTAGCCACCCAGCCCCAGGATCAACACCTTCATAAAATGGTTGGCATAGTCCAGTACCGGCATGACAAAGGTCTGAATCCGGGTAATCTCCAGAGTGCAGTCATAGAGTTGCTCGTTGAGCTTGCTCACTTCGGCACTGACCCAATCCCCCATCTGTTGATTCTTGATCAGGTCGATACCTGAGAGATAAGTCATTAGCTGTGCCGACAGGTCCTGCAAATGTGTCATCCTTTTTTGACGCAAGGCCCTTAGCCGCCGGAACCCCAAATGGAAAAAAGCAAAGGCGACAACTACGATAATCACCGAATAAAGCGTTAGTGAGGGAGATATTTTCCACATCCAGATCGGTGTTAAGGAGAGTGCAAACAGGATGTTGAAAAGTTGTAAGAAGCCAATGCCGTAAAAGGCCCGGATGCCGTTGAGATCATTGTTGATAATAGAGATCAGTTTACCGGTCGGATACTGCTGGTGAAACACACTGGGTAATCGGTTCAAACGGTAGAACAGATCATTTTTCAGCTGTGCCTCGGTGATCCGCCCGGGATTCAAGGCGAGCATTCTCGACAAGATTCGCACCAGCACCATAACCAGTGACAGAGCCACCACCATCTTGACGTTTCCAACCAGTTCTTCCTGGGCAACCCTGGTGGTCTGACTCAACAGATCAACGGCCAATTGAATGAACCGTGGAATCTCAACCTGTAACCAGTTGACGATGAAAATACACAGAATGGCAAATAGGTAGGAATACTTATTAAGTAACAAGTAATGAAAAATAAACTGGGGCTTAGTCATCGGAGATGGAGGCCTTGGCTTCACTCAATTGATACTGAAGGGTACAGGCATCGACAATCAATTGCCGGGCGTTGCCCTGCTAACGAAGTTGGTCCAACAGCCATTTGGGTAGTCGAATAGCCTCGGTTTTGATTCCGGGTTTACGCCCGCAGCCTGGGTCTTTTTCCACCGTACTCGCAGCAGGCGTCGTTCTGTTTAAAATGTTGCTGGGACATAGGGGGCTTTTCAAAAAGCTTGATATCAGTTTATCAGGCGGCTGGAGGGTTCCGGCAACTTGATAAGAGTACATTAATCAATATTACTAGTGAAACCTAGCTATCAAGGATAGCTACCCCTCCTCAATAGGTCCCCATTTTACCTCTTGGGCAGGCCTTAGCTTGAGACGGCACCAAAGCAGACAGAGGTTTATCTTGACCCGTTTATTTTAGGTTGAATCTGGTTCAAGTTCAGAAATCGATGGAAATCCACGGAGTGAAGCTACAAGTAGTCACTTTCTCAGTTCAACTGGTCGCAGGCAACGATCCCCGCTTTACTATGGGAATTCTGGAATATCGGTTAGGCGACTATGTATTCCCGAGCGCCAAGGTTGATGGTTCTCACCTATCCACCAGACAGTATGCGCGGATCGTTGACTCATGGGTGTCGAGCATTGATCTCGACACGAGCATGTACGGCTCCTAACGGATATCCACCACCCGGCTGGCCTTCTTGTAGCGCACCGACCAGCCGTTCCAGCTGGGCAGTTCCCAGCGTCGGGGGTCGGTTTTTCGAATCCCCTTTATAGGCTCTACCGTTACCCGCTTTTTTCGGGGCTCATAATGGACCGACAGCCGCAAGTTCCCCAGGGACAGTTGTCGCGGGTAACTGGTGTCGAACTGCTCCCGCTCCCATTCCGGAATC
>SDWN01000915.1 GCA_004195305.1 Neptunomonas sp.
AGCATCACCCTGGGGCAGCGCTCCGAACTCTCGGATCGGTTGCAGGTGTATACCGAACACCGCTTCGATTACAGCAACCGTGAGAATGTGGTGGGCCAATCCTACGGCTCCAGCTTTGATGTTACCGACGCCTTTAGCGTCGATACGGATATGCTCTTCGGTACCACCAGAAGTGCCTCGTTGTCAGAGCCGTGGGGGTTGTGGCAGGCCACGCAGCCGGCTTTGCCCTTAAATAAGGTCAAACCGCGCATCGCTGCTGCTGCCATTTTCTTGTTATCAAACGGTGAGTTTGTTGAGGACAGGGTTTTGAGGTATTCAGGAATCGCCTTGCGCACACCGCCGTTGGAGGGTTCGCCATAGCCCGCCTGCTTGAACATCTGCACGTAGAGCGGATCCTGTTTGATTCGCTCCTGCATCAGCCGCATGTCCATGTTCATCAGGTAGTCTTCGGTGATCATCTCCCGGGTGACGTCGTTCAGATTTGTACCCAGGCGACCGTCGTGCATCCAGCGTGATTTTTGCGCGACGTTGATCAGTGTTGGCGCGTTACGGAAGTGACCGTTACCCGGATAACCAGGTGAAAGTGCCTGCCTGGATGCAAAGCCGTTGTCAGGCTGATGGCAGGTGGCACAGGAGATGGCGCTATCGCCGGACAGTCGCGTATCGAAAAAAAGACGTTTCCCTAGCGCTGCTTTAGCTTGATCCAGATTGAGCTGGGGCAGTGGGCCCAGTCGATCGGTGGCTGTGGCGTATCCGGTCAGCCAAACAAGCCCGGTAGCGACCAGAGTGATGATCTTCTGGGGGGCAGTGAATCTACGCATCTAGGTTTCCTCCCATAGACGCAGGCGTCATATGACGGTTGATATTAAGCGCTCCGAGGGTCGAAGTTGCGGGCACTCAAAACGAGGTTCTTTAGGTTTAGCAGTAAAAAATTCAACGCGCACAATATTTATCCTTTTGTTGTCATTTGTTAGATTTTGCGTTGTCGTCAACTATGATAAATGCGGCTATCCACCGCGGACGTGATCGGTTCGGCGATACGTTACGAATGGTCAGCCGTGATTAAGCCACTGCATCGGAGCTGTCTATGAAGAGTAAAGCCCAAGCTGTTGAAGCCCTGATTAACCAATTGGATAACGGTGATGAGGTCGACCGCTGCTATGCCGCTCAGGCTCTGGGCCGGTTTCGAGATCCCCGTGCGCTGGAGCCACTCTACCGCCACCTGCAGGATGAGGATCTGGATGTGTGTATCGATACCGCCACCGCGCTGGGCCACATGGGTAGCGAGGATGCGGTACAGGGGTTGATCGATGCCCTGCTCTATCATGCAGAGCCGGATGTAAAACAGGCTGCTATCGGCGGTCTATCTCACTGTGGCGGTGATCTGGCGGCAAAAACCTTGCTGCGGCTACTGGATCGTCCTGAGGATATGCAGATAAGCCAAACCGAAGGCTGGGACGATTGGTGGGACATTCAATTGCAGGCGGTTAAAGCATTGGGCGACTGTGGCGTTACCGCTGCCGTCCAGCCGCTGGCCGCGTTACTTGATTCTGACGCCGGTCAGGATATCGAAAGCGAAATACTCAATGCCTTAATCCAGATAGGCCAGCCCGGCGTTGCCGCTCTGGCTGAGCGTGTGGATTCTGCGCAACCCCGGCAGTTACGTCGTATCGCCATGGCGCTGGTTCAGGCGAAATCAACCGACGCTTATCAACTGCTATCTAAACTACTGGTCAATTCTGACCCCGATGTCCGGATCGCGGCAGCCGGTTCTGTCGCCGCAGGCACTGCGCCAGATCGTCTGCAAACCCTGATTGGTTTGCTGGGTGATACCTCAACCCAGGTTCAGATAGCTGCACTGAAGGGGCTGGAAACACTGCAACCTCAGCTGAGCGAGGGTCCCAGCGATGAGCAATTATGGCCGTTGCTCGACAGCAGCGATAATCGTCTGTGCTGTGCGGCACTGAGGATGTTGTCACAGCGGATCGACCTGGAAGGCTCATTGTCCGACGCGCTGGTCGAACGGCTGCAGCGGGGTCTCAGTAGCCGTCAGGAACAGGAACAACTGCTGTGTTGTGAGCTGGTGGCCCGAGCGACTCAGATCGACGTCAGTGAGCAGTTACTGGCACTGATCGAAGATGCCACGACGCCGATACAGGTACGGCGTCAACTGATCCAGTCGATCGGTCAACGCGGGTTGTGCGACCCCGCTACGCTGGCCGTATTATGGAACAGCAGCCAGGATAGCAGCGCAGCACTACGGCATGTATCGCTGCAGAGTTTGCAGGTGCTCAGCAACCACGCCAGCATGGATTCTGCGGGCTCTTTGCAAGAACCGCCACAAGAACCGCCACAAGAACCGCCACAAGAGCCGTTGATTACGCCTTTGTCTCTACTGCTCAGCGCGCTTAACGGCGATTCAGTCGAGTGGCCGGACGATTCTGATCGTGGCGATGATGCGGCAGAAACGGGTGCGGATTTAGAACAATCTGAGCAGCGAATTGCGCTGGTTTCGGTTGATGATCAGGATAACGAAATCAAGCCTGAGACGCGTGCAACCCAGCCCCGGCCAAGTATTGAGCAGATTCTGGCATCGGTCTCTGATGCTTACCCCGATGCGCAGGACAAGGAGGTTGAAAACGTCATTATGAGCTCGACGCTGGCGTCGATCACCCGCGGCAATATCGAGGCGACGGTCGGAGTGACTCAAGAGCTGAGCAGTGATTCTGTGCGTATTCTGGGGTTGGTTGATAACCTGCCGGAGGCGTACGACGAATTCGCCGCGGTGGTTCATACCAACGCCCGTAACGGTGAACGGATGATTCTTGAAAAGCGTAGCGAGCCGGAACAGATCGCGGCTGATCGACGGATACTTGCAGCAAGGGTACTGGGCGACTGCGTCCAGGCCGACGTGGTACCGCCGCTGCTAGAGTGTCTGATGGATGACGATGCCAACGTGCGCCGTGAGGCGGCGGATAGCCTCGGTCGGTTGGTGGCTCAGCAACCCACGTTAGCGGGGTTGGACTGCATTCTGGGGCCGGTCGTGACCCAGCTACGAGCGGGTAATGAAGAGATGCGTCTGTCCTGTGCCCGTACTCTGGGTGCGCTAAAACATCGAGCCGCAATTCCTGCGTTGCTGGCAGCGCTGGATGATCCGGATACGCTGGTGCGAATTCAGGTGATCCGCGCGTTGACTGCGATCTCACTTGGCAAGGGCAACGCACTGGGTGTCGATGATCATGTTGTATTGAGCCAAGTCACCCCGGATCGGGTCACCCAGGCGATTCTGGATTGTCAGGATGATGCCGAGATTGGGGTGCGTAAAGCGATGATCGAGGCGCTGCTTGAATTGCGCCGGTTAGATCTTGGTCTGCTGCTGAAGCTGGGGCTGGAAGAGGGCGGGGCGCTGACCCAGGCTGCGACGCAGGCGTTGAAGGCACTGGCGCCGGAGGCGGCAACGCGGCAGTTGATTAAGGCCCTGGATGACAACGACAAGAGTACCATCCGTCGCCTGGCGATGCAGATGTTACTGCTAATTCATGCCGACGAGGCGGCGTAATCGCGGCTCTATGAGCACCATCAGTCTACCTGATTCCCCATGATTTTCAGCCATCACAGCGACAAACGATACGCATGCGGGCACGAGAGAATAGATTGGCGGGCATCATGGCAGAGCTTTGTGGGTAATCAGAAAATTCGATACGCATGCTTGGGTTGGAATTTATTCCGACCAGGGTGCTGCATGCGGCGGATTAAAACCAGATCTACAGGGAGGTAGGAAGTATCTGAAATGCAGGAGCAATTTCAGGCCGACCCACAGGTGCGCTGCTGTGGGTCGGAATTCATTCCGACAGAGCGACCAAGCGGCTGCCTATGCCGGGCTGAAGCAGCGGGGAAGCAGAAAGAATAGATCGGCTGTATTGTGGCTTGACGCTAGTCGTCAATCTTGGCCAGCAGCGCCACGCCCTGCCGATAGCCCAGACCGCCGTTGCCATGCACCATCCCATAGCGCTCTTCGCCAGCCAGCAGGCAGTGGTGCATGCTGATCAGC
>SDWN01000922.1 GCA_004195305.1 Neptunomonas sp.
TTCGTGCGGCATTGAAGCAAGCCGTGCTCCAGGCGGTCGCCGGTGTCGAGGTGATAGAAACAGATTCGTTGGCGTCGTTGCAAGAGACTGTCGCCGCGCATGCGGATGCAGATCTGGTGTTGCTCGATCTGCATATGCCGGGTACCAGTGGCTTTACCGGTCTGGCCTATTTGCGCGGACAGAACACCGCGATGCCGGTGGTGATAGTCTCCGGGAGTGAGCAGCCGCAGGTGATGTTGCGGGCGATCGAGTACGGCGCCTCAGGATTTATCCCCAAGTCTGCCCCGCTGGAGGTGATCTCCGCTGCGATACGGGCAGTCCTCGAGGGTGAGATCTGGTTGCCGCAGGAGGTCGCCGACGGTGATGCGACGCTGAGTTCTGAGGATGTTATTTTTGCCGAAAAACTCGGTTCACTGACGCCGCAGCAATTTAGAGTGTTGATGATGCTGACGGAGGGGTTGCTGAACAAGCAGATCGCTTACGAGCTGAGTGTCAGCGAGGCGACGATTAAGGCCCATGTGACCGCTATTTTGCGCAAGTTGGGTGTGCACAGCCGCACTCAGGCGGTGATTGAAGCCAATCGGATGGGTGTTGAGGCGCCCAAGACCGAGATGGGCTAGCCTGAATAGGAGCGCTGCTTCGCGGGGCTTGTCGTATTTAACACGGATTTATCCGGGAATTGCCGTTGTGATTGCTATTCTTGGTCAGGTTCCTGGAGGCCCGGCTCCCACCAGATCCAGCAGATCGCGCCGTACTTGTCGCAACAGCTAACACCTACATAGCTAAAAAAAACCGGCCTGAGCCGGTTTTTTTACGCGGTCTCTCACCACCAGGACGTTTCCTGAGTGCGATACGGCTGCTTAGCCTACGCCTTGGCTACGCAGGTAGTCCTCGTAAGTGCCGCGGAAATCGACAATGCCGGTAGGCGTGAGTTCGATAATACGGGTAGCCAGTGAGGAGACGAACTCACGGTCGTGGCTGACGAAGACCAGCGTGCCGGGATAGTTATCCAGCGCCAGGTTAAGGGATTCGATCGACTCCATATCCAGGTGGTTGGTCGGCTCGTCCAGCAGCAGTATATTGGGGCGCTGCAGCATCATCTTGCCAAACAGCATCCTGCCCTGCTCACCACCGGAGATCACCTTGACCGATTTTCCGATCTCTTTCTGAGAGAACAGCAAGCGCCCCAGAGTGCCGCGAATCACCTGCTCATCGTCGCCCTCCTGGCCCCACTGACCCATCCACTCCAGCAGGGTTTTATCGGTTTCGAAATCAGCGGCATGGTCTTGAGCGTAATAGCCGAACTCGGCATTTTCTGACCACTTGATGTTGCCAGCTGTCGGCTGCAGGTCGCCACACAGGCACTTCAGCAGGGTAGTTTTACCAATGCCGTTAGGGCCGATGACGGCCACTCGCTCGCCCACTTCGACCATCAGGTCAAAGCCAGAAAACAGTTGGTCATCGTAACGATGGCCTAACCCTTCGATCTCCACTGCCAGGCGATGCAGTTTTTTGTCCTGTTCAAAACGGATGTAGGGATTCTGGCGGCTGGAGGGTTTGACATCTATCAGCTGGATTTTATCGATCTGCTTGGCGCGCGAGGTGGCTTGCTTGGCTTTGGATGCGTTGGCGGAGAAGCGGCTGACGAATGCTCTAAGATCTGCTATCTGAGCTTTTTTCTTGGCGTTATCAGCCTGCAAGCGCTCTCGTGACAGGGTCGCCGCGGTCATGTACTCATCGTATGAGCCGGGGAATACGCGTAGCTCGCCATAATCCAGATCGGCCATATGGGTGCATACACTGTTCAGGAAGTGGCGGTCGTGGGAGATGATCACCATGGTGCAGTTGCGCTCCAGCAGCACCCCTTCGAGCCAGCGGATCGCGTTGATATCAAGGTTGTTGGTGGGTTCGTCCAGGAGCATGATATCGGGCTCTGAGAACAGTGCCTGAGCCAGCAGGACGCGCAGTTTCCAACCCGGGGCGACGGCCGTCATCGAGCCGTAGTGCTGTTCGGCAGGAATGCCTACGCCCAGTAGCAGTTCGCCGGCACGGGCTTCGGCGCTGTAGCCATCCATCTCTGCAAATTCCGATTCCAGCTCGGCGGCGCGCATGCCGTCGGCTTCGCTCATGTCGGGGTTGGCGTAGATCGCATCGCGTTCTGACTTGACCGCCCACAGCTCCACATGGCCCATGATCACCGTGTCGATAACGCTGTATTCTTCGAAGCCAAACTGATCCTGTTGCAGCTTGCCTATCCGCTCATTAGGGTCTTTTGAGACATTGCCGGATGAGGGCTCCAGGTCGCCGCCTAAAATTTTCATAAAGGTCGACTTGCCACAACCATTGGCACCGATCAAACCGTAGCGATTGCCTTCGCCAAATTTGACCGAGACGTTTTCAAACAGCGGCTTGACGCCAAATTGGATGGAGATATTTGCGGTGCTGAGCAATGTTTTATACCGAATTCAGAGTGCTGATGGTGCGAGCCCTGAGAGGGCTGCTGCCGGGAGGTAAACTGTGGCGCACATTATGCCAAGATCGGCGCTCAGAAAATAGCCTGCTAAGCACTAAGTGCCGATCAGTGGCGAGTCATTTTTAGGGTTTAGGGTCTAACCGGGCTCTGATCCAGCTACCGATATGGCTGATCTGCTCCGGGCAGAGCGCATGCTCCATGGGGTAGCTTTGAAAGTCGGGCTGGTAGCCCATTGCTCTGAGGCTGGTGAGGCTGTTTTGGCCCAGGGCGGGGGGAACCACCGGATCGAGGCTGCCATGGTAGACCTGAATCGGCAGTTGTCGATTGGCGGGGTGGGGCTGAACACTGCTGGCGGTGGCAAAATAGGTCGAGAGTGCCAGCAGCCCCCCGAGGGGTTTGTCGTAGCTCAGGGCGGCCTCGTAATTTACCGCCCCTCCCTGGGAGAAGCCCGCCAGGAGAATGCGTCGGCTATCGATGCCGCGTTCTATTTCACGCTCGATCAGCTGATGAATGGCGCTGGCAGAGGCTCTGAGCTGGACCTCATCGACCTTGCGATCGATATCCATGGCCAGAATGTCATACCAGGCGGGCATCACCCAGCCATTGTTGATGGTGACCGGTATCGACGGCGCATGCGGAAAAATAAAACGTACCGCCAGGTGCTTGGGCAGGCGCAGTTCGGGTACGATCGGGGCAAAGTCGTGGCCGTCGGCGCCCAGTCCATGGAGCCAGATGATGGCGGCGGTGGCGGGTTGCGCGGGCTCGATCTCAATAGCGGCTAGATAAGGCATAATGTCGGGTTCATATCAGGCGGTTGGAAGGTTCAAGCCTGTCACTATACGCCAGCACCGAGGTGTTGGTGAAATCGCCAAGGCAAAGCGCGTTTTTTGTGCATAAGTTATTGAATAGTAGCTCCCTGGATCAGTTCTTTTAGGCCATAATCGGGCAATGAAATTTACCAAGGTTAAGTTGGCCGGTCTGCTCTGGGCTGCCGTCACCGTGATCGTTATTGGAACGCTACTGTTGCTTGACATCAGCCGGCAGCGGCAGGCGTTGCAGCTCGAAAGCCGGGTTCTGTATGAGTTTGCCTACGAAAACGTGCTCATCAACGAAGTTATTCTGCATAATTTCGTCGAGCTGGTTGCCGCAGATCACACAGATATTGCCGCCATCACCCGCTATTCCAGAGCGTTGCGCGAGCACTATCCACACCTGCAGCGGTTGCAGATCTATCAGCGTGTTGATCCGGATCAACAGGCGCTACACGAACAGAAGATGCTCGGTGCGGGTCACAGCGGCTACCGCGTACACCCGTCGGATCTGGTCGCAGCCCCAAGCCCTGCCGGGTTCAATGGCAATGCTTACAGTCAGGCGTATCCGATTATTTTTGTCGAGCCGCGGGATGGCGTCGGACGGCGGATGTTGGGCGAGGATGGCTACTCTATCGGGTTTAACCAGCGCGCTCTGATTCAAACCAGTTATCATCTGAGTGTTTTTTCGACGGATCACTATCTGTCTCTTATACACATCT
>SDWN01000219.1 GCA_004195305.1 Neptunomonas sp.
AGTTCGGCATACGCCAGGTTCCACAATAAAAAATTACTAACGCGCTGCTCGCCACCGGTACGAATACACAGATCGGGCGTCGGCTGGCCCGCAAGTGAAAGCTGCTCGGAGAACAACTCCTCGGTGATCGAATCAACCTCAAGTCGCCCCTGCTGGACCTGCTTTGTCAGCGCCTTAGCCGCCTGCACGATATCCCAGTGACCGCCATAGTTGGCCGCGACATTGAGCGTTAACCCGGTGTTATTGACGGTTAAGCGCTCAGCCTCCGCGATCTTTTCCTGTAGTTTGACACTGAAGTGGCTCTTGTCACCGATCACCCGCAGGCGGATATTATTCTTATGCAGCTTTTTTACCTTGCTCTTCAGGGCAAGCATAAACAGCTCCATCAACCCCGCAACTTCAATAGGGGGTCGCCGCCAGTTCTCACTACTGAACGCAAACAGGGTTAAGGATTCGACCCCATAGCGGGCACAGCCATCTACTACCGCACGGACCGCATCAACGCCGGCCTTATGACCCGCCAGGCTGGGAAGCCGACGTGCCTTAGCCCAGCGGTTGTTGCCATCCATAATAATAGCGACATGGCGTGGCAAGCTGCTGAAGGTTTTAATATCTGACATGCAATTAATCAAATTTGAGGGCTAGGATAGAGATCAGATCTCCATCAAGTCCGCTTCCTTGCTTTTTAGATGGGCATCAATATCAGCGATATATTTATCGGTCAATTTCTGCACGGCGTCTTCACCACCTCGCTGGTCATCCTCAGTAATATCCTTGTCCTTAAGCAGATCTTTGAGGGTACCGTTAGCGTCACGGCGAATATTGCGGATCGAAACCCGGGCACTTTCCGCTTCACTGCGAGCCTGACGGATATAGACTTTACGTGTTTCTTCGGTCAACGCAGGTAGCGGAACCCGGATAGTGGTGCCTGCGGAGGAGGGGTTAAGCCCTAGGTCCGACTTCATGATGGCCTTTTCGATCTCCGGTATCATGGGGCTTTCCCAGGGATTGATCGACAGCGTACGCGCATCTTCGACAGAGATGTTAGCAACCTGGCTCAGAGGAACCATCGACCCATAGTAAGAGAGCTTAATCGAGTCCAAAATACTCGGATGGGCACGCCCGGTACGAATTTTTTTAAAACTCTCAATCGCGGCCAGAACACTCTTGCCCATCCGCTCTTCGGCGTCTTTTTTTATCTCGTTAATCACTCGTCTCTCCTTGGATCGGTCCGTTATTGATCAACGTCCCCTCATCACCGCCGCGCACGACAGTCACCAGCGCGCCAGGCTTGTTCATATTGAAAACCCGTATGGGCATATCATGATCTCGGGTCAGGCACATCGCGGTCAGATCCATAACCCCCAGCTGTTTCTCCAGCGCTTCATTGAAGGTCAGGTGCTGGTACAGGGTTGCCGAGGGATCTTTAACCGGATCGGCGGTGTAAACACCATCGACCTTGGTTGCCTTGAGCACGATGTCACACTCTGTCTCGATACCCCGCAGACAGGCTGCAGAGTCGGTCGTAAAGAAAGGATTTCCGGTGCCTGCAGAGAAGATCACCACATCGCCACGACTTAGATAGCGGGTCGCTTTACGACGGTCATAGTCCTCTACCACGCCTACCATCGAAATGGCCGACATCACCCGGGTAGTAATATTGTTGCGCTCCAGCGCATCGCGCATCGCCAGCGCATTCATCACCGTAGCCAGCATCCCCATATGGTCGCCGGTTACGCGGTCCATGCCAGCCTGGCTCAGCGTCGCGCCGCGGAATAGATTACCGCCGCCGATCACCATACCCACCTGCACCCCGATTCCCACCAGCTGACCAATCTCAAGCGCCATCCGGTCAAGCACCTTGGGATCGATGCCAAAATTTTCTTCGCCCATCAAGGCTTCACCGCTGAGCTTTAGCAGGATTCGCTTGTACTGAGGCTTATGCTTGTCATTCACGAAATAGCTCCCAAACAAAAACAGGTGGGCAGTGTATCAGGGAGCCTCTGAGTGAATCCATAGTCCGGAGCGGAAAACACCGCCATAGGCTCACTCAGAGGCTCCCAAACCACGGGCGGCATGACGCCGCCCGTGGTTTGGGACAGAACCTATCGCAGCGCCGCCGCAACTTCGTCGGCAAAGTCTACCTTAACCACTTCGATCCCCTCGCCCACTTCGAAACGCACGAAGGAGACAACTTCAGCACCGGCAGCTTTAACCAGCTGACCGATGGTCTGCTCGGGGTTCTTAACGAACGCCTGCTCGACCAGGGAGTTTTCAGCCAGGAACTTCTTGATCCGACCGCCAACCATCTTCTCGGCAATCTCTGGCTTCTTGCTCGCCATATCCGGTTGCGCCAGGATGATCTCTTTCTCTTTGGTCAGCACGTCCTCAGGCATATCGCTGGCATTAACCACGCGCGGGTTAACCGCAGCTACATGCATGGCGACATCTTTAGCCGTGCTGTCATCAGCACCGCTCAGAGCAACCAACACACCGATACGATTATTGCTGTGGACGTAAGCACCCACCATCGCACCTTCCAGCAGCTCAATACGACGAACACCGATGTTTTCACCGATCTTCTGCACCAGCGCCTCACGAGCAGACTCCAGCTCACCCGCCATCAGTGCTACCGCATCGGATTGCTTAGCAGCAAACGCAGCAGAGGCAATGGTATCGACAAATGCAAGGAAGCTCGCATCACGTGCGGCGAAGTCGGTCTCAGAGTTAACTTCGACCAGCACCGCGTAGCTGCTGTCTGCGGCAACCTTAACCGCAACTACGCCGTCAGCCGCCGTACGACCGGCTTTTTTAGCCGCCTTCATGCCACTGGTCTTGCGCAGAGTTTCAATTGCCTGCTCGATGTCGCCATCCGCTTCAACCAGCGCTTTTTTACATTCCAACATGCCAAGAGCAGTACGTTCACGCAGCTCTTTAACCATAGAAGCAGAAATTTTGGCTGCCATGATTGTTCCTCTTAATCGCTAAATTCTAAATTGAAAAAAGGGGAGCCATGCTCCCCCTTTCACGAAGCCTGCAAACAGGCTAATCGGATCGATTACTGCGCCGCTTCTACAGCTGCAGCAGACTCTTCGATAAACTCACCTACGCCAGCACCGCTACCTTCAAGGCAGGCATCGGCGACTGCTTTAACGTAGATCTGAATCGCACGCAAAGCATCGTCGTTGCCGGGAATGATGTAATCAACGCCATCCGGGTTGCTGTTGGTATCAACGATACCGATAACGGGGATACCCAGCTTGTTTGCTTCGTTGATAGCGATGCGCTCGTGGTCAACATCAACCACAAACAACGCGTCAGGCAGACCGCCCATATCCTTGATACCACCGATAGAGCGGCTCAGCTTCTCCATCTCACGGGTGCGCATCAGCGCTTCTTTCTTGGTCAGCTGAGCAAAAGTACCATCGGCAGCCTGCCCTTCAAGCTCACGGAAGCGCTTGATAGACTCACGAATGGTCTTGTAGTTGGTCAACATCCCACCCAACCAGCGATGGTTGACGAAAGGCATACCTGAACGCTCGGCTTCCTGCTGAATAACCTTGCTGGCTGCACGCTTGGTCCCTACGAACAAGATCTTATTCTTGTTAGAAACCAGACGCTGTACAACCGTAAGCGCGTCATTCAACGCAGGAACAGTATGCTCCAAGTTGATGATATGTATCTTATTGCGAGCACCGAAAATGAATTTGCTCATTTTCGGATTCCAGTAACGAGTCTGGTGACCGAAGTGAGCACCTGCTTTGATCAGCTCGCGCATTGAAACTGTAGCCATTGTAAATTCCTAAATTTTATCGGGTTAGGCCTCCATACACCCCATCGCTCAACCCCGGACAGATATCCAAGGGCACCCAGAGCAACGTGACGGTATATGTGTGACGTTAGGTTCTCCTGCCGCACAGGAACAAGCCCTGCTTTTGGCAGCCCGACTTTATACCACAAACCGCCCCGAAGCTCAACGCCAAAGCCGCCCATCAAGCCGACCTGACACACTTAGCCACTCCCCTTTAACGC
>SDWN01000222.1 GCA_004195305.1 Neptunomonas sp.
CCTAAACGGGCAACCGGGTCTAATTTCAAGGTGTCTACTTTGTAGCGACCTTTGGCATCAAGTTTAATCACACTGTCGTCAATGTAGATCTGGTTGACCCGGCCTAAAATCATCGCTTGGGGGGTGTTGCCAATATCATGGATCTCGTAGCACTCACAGCCGAAAGCAATTTTGGCATCTTTTAATCTGGGCAGTGTGCAGCCCTCAAAATTGATGGTTTGCAGATTTAATTCATCAACTTCAGAGATCTCTGCAGGCAGCGTAGCAGAGCTCTGATTCATCGTCTCTAGCTGCTCTCTACTGGGGATATGGATAACAAAGTGGCGGCGCGCCTCGATGTTGACATGGGTGTCCTTGTCCGTTCCGTCAGGTTTCTTTCCGACTGAAATCATCACCAGCGGAGGGTTGCTGGATACGGCTGTAAAATAGGAGAAAGGAGCCAGATTATAGCGGCCGTTGGCATTCTCAGATAACACCCAGGCGATAGGGCGTGGCACCAGCGTTTGGATCATGCTGAAGTAGACCTCACCAGGGGTGAGAGTATTTAGATCGATGTTCACAGGTGCAATCCTCGTATGAAACCTTTTCCTGAATCATACCGATAATGACAACCGTTACCAGCAGCCTTTTAGGTGACTGCTATGCTTGGTGTGCCTGTTCAATGGCGATGTATAAACCTAACCTGAGGGTGGCCATGCGGCATCCTGCAGCAACGTCCTCTGAGAGAGGTGTTGGTATGGAATTTACGGAAGTCTATATGGGGCAGCAGATAGGCGCCCTGAAAGAGGTGGTCTTTGAGCCGATGAATCAAGGGTGGATGATGCTGCTGCGCGATGATGAGGACACGCTGCTGCCGTTAACCTTTCAGGGCCAGGCCTGTGTCTTTGAAAGCCTGGCTCGCGGATCTGAATTGGCGCATCTGATTGGCTTTAATCGGGTCAGGGTACTACCCGATACCAGGTTCGGCTAACTGATCCATGTCGGAGTGCGTTTGTGCAGGAAGGCGTCGATACCCTCTTTGGCATCCGGATGCTGAATGTTGCAACCCATGACATCCGAGCAGTCCGCGTAGGCGGCATCGAGTGGCTGGTTTAATTGGCGATAAAAGGCTTGTTTTCCGGTACGGACACAATTTCCGGACTTGGCGGCGATGTTTAGCGCCATGGTCTGAACTTCCTGTTGCAGCTGGTCAGCAGCAACCACGCGATTGACCAGGCCCATTTCATAGGCGCGTTGGGCGCTGATCATCTCGCCGAGCAGGAGCATCTCCAATGCATGTTTTTGGGCCACCGTGCGGCTCAAAGCCACCATGGGGGTTGAACAGAACAGACCTATATTAACCCCGGGGGTGGCAAAACGCGCGCCTTCCTCGGCCACAGCAAGGTCGCAGCTGGCCACGAGTTGGCAGCCCGCCGCAGTGGCAATACCGTGGACAGCGGCGATTACCGGCTGAGGTAGTTGGTTGATGGTTTGCATCAGCCTGGAGCAGCGATCAAAGGTTTGTCGCTGTCGGGCCGCGTCATCGTCAAGTGTCAGCTGTTTCAGATCATGGCCGGCACAAAATCCTCGGCCCTCGCCTTGAAGAACCACCACCTTGATCTCGGTATCTTCGGCTAGGGTCTCAAACGCATCGGTTAATGCGCTTATCAGCTCGTCAGAGAGGGCATTATAGGCGTTACCGCGTTGCAGAGTCAGCGTAGCAACCCCCTGATTGTCGTGCCGTGAAACAAGATCATTTAAGCTGGATGGCATAGTGCGGGTCTCCTTTTTTATCGAGTATACCTATATAAATCAGCGAGGAAAGCGGGAGAATAAGCACCGGTTTGTTTCAGCAAAGAGAAAGGCGGGGCGATCGTCTAAAAGCGCTGTTCATGGCCGCGTGTGACTCGGGGCAGGGTGGCGAACCGCGCTCGGGTTTACCACAGATAAAAAAAACCCGGCGGATAAGCCGGGCTTTGATTCAACGCGGATGGTCTGCAGATAAAACTATAGCTTAGGGCCGGCCTCAACCAGAGCTTCGCCCTCTTGTGTGTCGGTGAAGCGTTCGAAGTTATCGACAAACATTGCAGCGAGGTTCTTGGCTTTAGATTCCCAGACAGAGGGGTCGCTGTAAGTGTCCTGGGGGTTCAGGATGCCATTGTCGCAATCGTGGAGTGCCTGAGGTACTGCCAGGTTGAAATGCGGCAGTTGCTTGAATTCGCTACTCTCAATGGAACCATCCAGAATGGCATCAATAATGGCGCGGGTATCTTTGATCGAGATCCGCTTGCCGGTGCCGTTCCAGCCGGTGTTGACAAGATAAGCCTGGGCGCCTGAGGCGTTCATGCGCTCGGTCAGAACCTTCGCATAGGTGGTCGGGTGCAGGCTGAGGAAGGCCGCACCAAAGCAAGAGGAGAAGGTCGGGGTCGGCTCGGTGATACCGCGCTCAGTTCCGGCAAGCTTTGAGGTGAAGCCGGATAGGAAGTAATAACGGGTCTGCTCCGGGGTTAGCTTGGAAACGGGGGGCAGTACACCGAACGCATCGGCAGTAAGGAAAATCACCTTAGTCGCGTGGCCTGCTTTGGATACCGGCTTAACGATGTTGTCGATGTGGTGAATCGGGTATGACACCCGGGTGTTTTCGGTCTTGGAGCCATCGCTAAAATCAATCACGCCATCGGCCGCCACGGTAACGTTTTCCAGCAGCGCGTCACGACGGATCGCATGGAAGATGTCAGGCTCGTTCTCTTCGCTCAGGTTGATGGTCTTAGCGTAGCAGCCGCCTTCGAAGTTAAACACCCCATTGTCATCCCAACCGTGCTCATCGTCACCGATTAGCTCCCGCTTGGGGTCGGTCGACAGGGTGGTCTTACCGGTGCCGGATAGGCCGAAGAAGATAGCAGTATCGCCGTCTTTACCGACGTTTGCCGAGCAGTGCATAGACGCGATCCCTTGCAGGGGTAGTAGGTAGTTCATCATAGAGAACATCCCTTTCTTCATCTCACCGCCGTACCAGGTGCCGCCGATCAGCTGCATCTTTTCGGTCAGGTTAAAGGCGACGAAGTTCTCGGAGTTCAGACCCTGCTCTTTCCAGTTTGGATTGGTGGTCTTGGCGCCGTTCATGACCACGAAATCCGGCTCGTAAGTGGCCAGCTCTTGGTCTGATGGGCGGATGAACATGTTCTTAACGAAGTGAGCCTGCCAGGCCACCTCGGTGATGAAGCGAACACAAAGACGGGTGTCCTCGTTGGCGCCACAGTAGGTATCGACCACAAACAAGCGCTTTCCAGAGAGCTGCTTGCTGACCAGGCTTTGCAGTTCTACCCAGGTTTCTTGACTGATCGGCTTGTTATCGTTCTTGCCTTGGTCGGACCACCAAACGGTGTCGCGGCTGGTGTCGTCCTTAACGATGTATTTGTCTTTGGGGGAGCGGCCGGTAAAGATGCCGGTGTCAACCGATACAGCCCCCAGTTCGGTGACCACGCCCTTTTCGTAGCCGGACAGGGACGGCTTGGTTTCTTCTTCAAATAAAAGTTCGTAGGAGGGGTTGTAGACAATTTCTTGAGCGTCGTGAATACCGTATTTGGCAAGATCTATCGTAGGACGGGCTTCTGACATCGGTTTCTCCTGGGGCTGTCATTTAAGTCTTAGCGGTATGCACAGGCCATTCTAGGTGGCTTTCAGCAACAGCGTGTACACAGACGTTATGGTTAAAAATGGAAGCTGTATCGCTTCTCGAATTAGGGATCGTCTTTAGCGCAAGCAGAGCATTATAGGTATTCCAAAAAATCATTCAATCGGAATGCGCAGAAACCCTTCCTTAGTAGTAGCCGTTCGGTTCTGGAGTTGAGGGTCGCACGAGCAGTATATTTCCTTCTGAGGCTATTGGTGCCTGTCGTTGTTGGCTGAGATTAGGCACTATAAGTCGACATAAATAGCTCGACAGGCGGTGGGATTTGAGTCTTTATAGGGGCTTCAGCCATTTGCTTACAGCTTCTGTTGTGCATAATTCTGTGGGTTAATCGCGATAACAGGCTCAGAACGCCGATGTG
>SDWN01000223.1 GCA_004195305.1 Neptunomonas sp.
AGATGTGTATAAGAGACAGAAACTGGACGATCAACTTACGCTCCTCCAGCCACGAACCCAGCACCAGATAAAGCGACAGCACTATACTCATCAGTAACTGCGCCGCATCCAATTCGCGGCTCCAGATCAGCACCAACGCAAAGAAATACCAGGGATGGCGCACCCAGCGGTGCCACCAACCGAGATGAAAGCGAGCCTGCCGCTCCGGATCGCACTGCCGCTGACGCAGCTGGGCGGAGCCACTAAACTGGCTCAGATCGTAAATGCGCAGTGAAAAAGCAAACGCCAGCAGCGCCGCCAGCGTCAGCCCATGCATCAGCCAGGCCCATGCACCCGTCCACTGCCACAACTTAGGGCCCGCGGCATAGGCTAATAGAATCACCACAGGAATCAGCAACAGCACGGCGATCAGATTGAATAGCAACCTATAGTAACCCATAGCGGACGGCCAACGGCTCGCACACCAGGCTTTGCAGCTGAGCGAGGCCAGCCACGAGTGCAGCGCGCAGTAACCGCACAGGTACAAACCCAGAAATAACAGTTCAGCAGCGACCATCTGTCACCTCTGCCTGCATGCCGCCCGTCATCGCTGATCCACTAACTCATGCACCACAGTGGATGCCAGTTTGACGTTATCATGCAGCGGGCAGCGCTGGCATACCTGATCCAGAAACTCCGCTTTCTGGGCATCGGTCAAATCGGCATCGATGCTGGCTTCGATCCTGATCTCGGTAAATCCGACCCGGTCATCGGAGGGTTTCCCCAGCAAGCCCGCGGGATTGAGATCGCCGGACGCGCTCACCTGCATGCCGCGCAGATCGATCTTCTGCTGCATCGCCGCAGTCCTGGCAATGGTACTGACACAGCCCGCCATGGTGAACAAAAACTGCTCCAGTGGCGTCGGCCCCAGATCGGTCCCTCTGGCATTTTCAGGCTGGTCAATAGTCACTTTATGGCCGCGAATATCCGCGCTAATGGTATAACCCTCGGTCATCGAGGTGGATACAGAAACCGTTTTTAACTTAGCCATACTGCTCTCTGCCTAACAACAATAAGAAAAACTTAATATAAATAGATTACTTAGCGCGCTCAAGTGGTTAACGCGAGTAATCGTGTGCCGGCTTGCCTGAAAACAGCGCTGGCATCTGTCAAAAGGTCAGTGTAGAACAAGTTAACTCAAGATAACCAATTGAAACTAATGATGTATATTAGCTAACACAGGTGAAAACATTATCCGAATAACGATACGCCTCAACCACCACAGAGACAGCGATGGCATACGCGTTTGCGAGAATAGATCGGGTTCAGCATGGATGACGCCTACCAACCTGCGGGTTGAAAAGCGACCCACAGGGATGTGGGAAGTGTCTTAAATGCAGGAGCAATTTCAGACCGACCCACAGGGATCATGCAGCCGGTATCCCACTCCAGTTACGGTCTCAACTGAATTCGCCTGTTCACCTAGCTTGCGTCTTAAACCTCGGACCACAGCATCCACAACATTACTACCACCTTCGTAGCTGGTCCCCCACACATTGTTTAAAAGCTCACCGCGAGAAACGGCTTTTCCCTTCCTATCAAGTAAATAGTGCATGACTCCAAATTCGAGCGGAGTGAGTGGCACCCGCCGATCACCCAGAATCAGCTCACGCGCCTCGATATTAAGTACCGAGGGGTACCGCTGGATACCGAGTTCTGCAGCCGCCAGCTCGGCCAGCCAGCCATCAACGGATGCAGGTCCAAAATCTAGCACGGCACTGTGATAAACCTGTCCATCCAGCGTCACCTCCTGCCCCTCCAGCACCTGAAAGCCTAACTTCTGCGCCACTGGAGCATAGGTGGACAAGTCGCACACCGTCAGATACACGCGCCTCAGATTCGGGCGCATCTCCATATAGGTACGCTTGAGATCCAGCCACATAGCGGCCTGGCTATCGGAGGGCGCTTCACCATCAACCAAGCTTAGCCAGCGGCGGCAAAGCAGTGACTGCTGTTGCTGCGGCAGTGGATGAAGCTTCATATGCTCGAACCATTCACGGGTAATCGGGTCTTCCTGCAACCAGGCTGGCTCCACTTTATCGAAGTCAAGCTTGCAGCAGATGCCTATCACCTGTCCGTCGGGACCGCGCACAATCGAAAAGGATTGCGGCATCCGTTTCCACCATTTTGAAAGATGCTGAGCAGCCTCAGTTCCTTCATGTCGCGTTATGATCAGCTCAATCCTATCGGAATCTGCGGCGCAGGCAGCTTCCACCGCTAGGCGATGCGTGCCACAAGGAAAAAAAGCTTCACGAATCACCGGGTTTTCGACCAGGTAGAGCATGTCTGCGGTATAACGCCACAGTTCTCGGCTACCGGCCGAGCCTACTTCGGTGCACAGCTGCCTCCAAGCCTCGCGCTGATAACTCCGGTATGACTCGGGATCCCGCGCTTGCAGAGAACTGGCAATGGCCTCGCGGACAACATCATGTACCACCAACCCATCACAACCGATGTCGACAAATGGCAGCTCACATAAGCGTTCAAAGAGATCCGCAGGCGCTTGATCCGGGAACAGCACCCGCAGCAAGGACAGGGTCACGCGACGGGTCACCGAGATTGCTTCCAGGGCATTGCGGGTAACCGGTTCTCCAACATCGGCCAAAAACATTCGGGTCAGCGCTTCCAGCGAGCGCTGCAGGGAGGTCTCGTCCACCACAAGTTCAGGCCGCTCCCGATAAGCTGAGGCCGCCATTTGTAATGCCAGTGGATGCCCTTGGGCAAATCGGTTGATTCGACGAGCCGCTGCCGCTTCAATACCAAAGCGGCTAAGTAGGTCGGTGGCATCCCTATCAGGCAATGGTCCCAGAGCCAGAGTTTGGAACAGGCCACGCCAGCCTGGCGTGGTTTGCCAGACAGACAAGGGGCGTTCACGGCCAAAGAAGAAAACCCGGACATTGTCCGGCAAGGCAGGTATGAAAACCTGCCGTAACCAGCTATCCATAAGCCGGAATACTTCATAGGTATCAAGCGCCAAGATCACTTGGGCGCCTAATCCTTCAAGCCGAATACAGACCTCCGCCAACGAAGTGGCTGTAATGCCAATGTCTGCACTCAATGTCTGAAGCAACCCCTGAGCGGTCGGTTCAATTGCTCGGCAATCCAACTGCAGCACCGTCGCACCCTTAGTGCGCATCTGACAAGAGAATATGTCGAGCAATGTACTCTTGCCGATACCCGCGATACCAAAAACGTGAACCACACGCGGCCCATCTTCCTCTAGAACAGTGCTAAGCAGGGCTAGTTCAGTGGGGCGGGCAACGAGGTCTTTGCTGGCCTGTCGAGTTAGCAAGTCAGCAATCGGCTGGGGCATTAATCAGTCCTCTCGTGAATATATTAACGACTATCATCTGAACATGTGTTGATGCCTTCCGCATCAAGGACTCATTTATAAGCATTCTAAGTACAGCACAAGCCCCGCTATCCCACCTTGTCAAATTCTCATTAAATTCTCATCTCCTCTTCACCCCCTTGCCAACACCCCGTGCTAAATAATATGCACGGGAAGAAAATCCCCGACGGATATTCAACGACAGAGGAAGAATCATTATGACAAGTGAATGGAACTTAAGTGGCCAGTACCTGGAAAGCTGCTCTTGTAAGGAGGCCTGCCCTTGCGTGTTTATGGGTAAGCCTACTGAAGGAAACTGCACCGCGCTGGTCGGGTGGCACGTTGATGAGGGGCATCTCGGCAGCACACGCCTCGACGGCCTCAACGTCGTGGTAGCCCTGGATTCTCCAGGACATATGGCCGACGGCGACTGGAAGGTGGTGTTATATGTGGATCAGACTGCTGATGAGCACCAGCGTGAGGCATTGACTGGTATTTTTGGAGGTAAACTCGGCGGTCATCCCGCCTTACTGGCAGGTTTTATTGGCGAGGTTCTGGGAATGGAGTACCTTCCCATAAACTTCGAGGCTACCGACGGACAGCGGCAATTCAAGATCGGCAAGGTTGCAGAGACAACAGTGGGGGCGATTGAAGGACAAGACGGTAACCTAGTAACGCTATCTAACCACCCATTGGCCGTCGCACCAGGGCAGACGCTGGTGGTGGCAAAGTCTGATTCGCTACGACATGAAGCCTATGGATTGAATTTTGAATTCAACGACCGAATGGCCTACTACTCCCCCTTTTCCTATACCAACACTTAATGCGGGAGAAATAGCCATGGCTACACAGACTATGCAGTCAGTGATGCGTAGGGACCGAATAATTATCGGGGTTAGTATCGCTATTATGGCTCTGCTCGGCTGGGCCTATCTGGTACAAATGACGGCAGCATCAGGACAGGCCATGGCGATGTCCTCGCACGCCAGCTGGAATTGGCAGACGGTGGGACTGAACACAATGATGTGGAGTGTCATGATGGTGGCTATGATGCTGCCTACGGCAAGTCCGATGATTATGAGTTTCTCCCGCGTACACCATCAGCAGCAGGCTGGAACAGCAATGCTATCCACCGCTGTCTTTATTGCAGGCTACCTGAGCATTTGGTGTGCCTTCAGTGTCATAGCAGCCATTAGTCAGGTTGTTTTGCACAACTCAGACTTACTCTCTTCGCCTATGGGTAAGACCGGGCCGTTGCTGGGCGCTGGGTTGATGATCATAGCCGGTGCATTTCACTGGAGCCCACTTAAGGAGGCCTGCCTTGACAAGTGCCGCTCGCCGTTGAGTTTCTTACTCTTAGAATGGCGCAAAGGAAAACGGGGGGCATTCATCATGGGCTTGCGCCACGGTGTCTTTTGTATGGGGTGCTGCTGGGCATTAATGCTACTGATGTTTGTAGGAGGGGTGATGAACCTCGCCTGGATGGCCTTACTGGCGGTCTATATGCTTTTAGAAAAAGTTATACCCCATGGGCAACAGTTCAGCCGAGCCTCAGGTCTTATGCTTATCATGGTCGGTGGCTGGATCTTACTAGATGCCTGAATTGGTGAGGCTCGAAGGTCAGCTTTAGGTCGTTAAGATTCCGAGTAAGCCACTTCAATCGGTGTTTGGTATACCGAAAAGTCACAACTACCGCCGCTAGGCGGCGCTCAGAATTACCAAATTAGCGTCCGCTTTATTCGATGTTTAATCGCCAGGTTAATAGAACCACCTCGATTCAGGAAAATCATAATTGGTGATTATTGAGAATACTATGAACTGAGTACTCCTATGGGGTCGAATTTTTTCAGCAGCCATTTCAACAAGCCCATTTCAACAAGCCCATTTCAACAAGCTATGAATTAGCCTAAGAT
>SDWN01000226.1 GCA_004195305.1 Neptunomonas sp.
CACGTCTTCGGCCCGGGCGTTGCCCAGATCCAACTGCGGCAGCAAGGCGGCGTCGTGGGTCTTCAGGCTCGGGGACCAGTTGGCCAGCTGTCCGCCAAAACCTGCACCCGCGCCCTGGTAGGCACTGAGCTGCTGACGGGCAGGCGCACCGTTGGGCGCCAGGATCTGTACATTCATGTTCATCCGAACACTCCCGCCGGGCGACGACGCGTGCCGGTACCGAGTGCCGCCGTCAGCAGTGACGGGAAGTCCGACAGCTCACACAGCCAGAACGTCACCACCCCAACAAAAACACTGACGCAGATCTCACCGATCAGTTCGATGATCGAAAACTTATCAGTCCGCCCTGTCTTCACCTTCTGGATATAGTTCGTCAGCCCACCCAGATACCAACAGTACCCACACATAGGTAATCCAACTTTAATCGGTAATCTCTTTCTCAATCTCCATTACTGCTCCTCAGGGATATTCCGGCTGGTACTGGCTAATCAACAGATCAAACTCTTCCACATCGCGCAATCGCGCACGAAAGCGGTTCATCGCATCCCGGCTCTTCGACACCCCAAACCGATCCGGCATCGGGTCCAGTCCCAGACCGATACAGCCCTGCACATCCTCCGTCCAGTTGGCGACATGGATCAGGATCTTGCTGCGCCCTGGTACATCGCAGACTTCGAACGTGTCTGGATACTTGGCCGAGCTATACCGCTTGCAGCGATAGACGCCCTGAGGGATACAGCTCTCAAATGGCTTGTTACCCAACCAGGGCCGCTCGACGCTGAACAGCGTGGTCTCATCATCCACCCGCAGCCGACCCAAGGTCGCACCCGGTGCGTAGGCATATCGTTTCAGGTGCAGATGCATATCAGATCCAAAAAAAGGCCCACCGAAGTGAGCCTGAAAGGTCGAGATAGGAAGAGCGGTTCTACTGTAGAGAACCCTGTTAACCAGATGTGCCCACAACCGACGTAACGGCGAAAGTTCCTGCCGTACAAATGCGGTAGCACAAAAATAAAAAATTGCCAGGCCTGAGTGACTTTAGCTGTCTCAGATCAAGGCGAAGTGAAATGTCGCACCATGACTGATTGACCTCGTATTTTGAGGCATGCAGGATGCACCAACAGATCAATAACAACAAAAAAAGCAATACGGGTAAAATTTCTATGTTTGACTATCAATCAGTTGCATCAAGATCTTTGTTTCAATCACTGTACAACTTGGAGCATAGACTTGAGGAGGCCCTGTATAGTGGAGAAGGGTATAAAGCTGTTCCCCATATTTTGGCCGAGTTAGCGCAATACACTCAGTTACACTTCAGCACTCTCGGCACCCTTGCTGACCATTATCAGCACCTCATGGATCAAGTCAGTGAATGGATCTCAGAACACAGTAACGGTTTAACCATACTGACCGGCGAGATCCTGTACTTCCTCAGGAATTGGCTCACCAGTCATTTCCATTTAAGCGCGCTTGAATCAACCAACCCTTCGTAGACACAAAAAACCCCGAGGGCGTTAACCTTCGGGGTTCTGTTTAGTCAGCTGTGCCAACCTTAGCTGTTTGATACCGGTTCAGTATCACCGGTGTCAAAGGCTTTTTGTCACCGGTGATAAAAAGTTTGGCATCTGAATAACGCTGCATACCATAGGCGGCGGTTTAACCCTGAGGCCAAGTACAACTACTTAATCTTAAACGTAGAAATCAACCTCGCCGCAACTAAGCCTTTGTGGATTCCGGCTGGTCTGATTTTCCATGCATCGCCATCAGCGTCATCAACGATGTGGCACAGAGCTTCTCAACACCATTGCTTACGACAAATATTTCAGTGCTGCTGATCATTAGGGTACGGCCTGGCTTTATAACTTTTGCTCGGCCAATTAATCGTTCCCCGTTACCAGGCGCAACCAGGTTGATTTTATATTCCACAGTAAGTATTGATGTGCCTTCAGGTAACAAACTGTAGGCGGCATAGCCACCGCAGTTATCGGCTATTGTCCCGATAACCCCGCCATGAAAGTAGCCATGTTGTTGAGACAACTCTTTTTTGTAAGGGAGCTGTATTTCACAATAGCCCGGCTGAACATCAACAAGTTCAGCGCCGATCAGATCCATAAAGGGTTGCCTGGTGAAACTAGATGACACTCTGGTTTTGTAATTTTTATCAAAGATCTCGAATGAACTCATTGCTGACCTCGTCGTATCATTCTCTGGTTTGGGATAAAACACCTGAATCATCGGTAGTTCACCGATCAACAAGACTGATGGGAAGACCGAAAACTGAAGCCTAAGCACTGTTCTTCTAGGGAGTTCGGCCCCTTCCACGCTGTCAGGATTAGGACGATTTGGCTTGATCAGTACCTTCTATCAACCCAATGCACTTTTCTCTGATCTCACCAGGTAGAGAGCATCCTCGTCGTTCATTTCGGTCAAGATGCACCGCGACCAGCTCAGATGTTGCTACCTCTTTCCCTGTTTCAGCATCAAACATGGTGTGCAGGAATCTGATGGTTTTATCCTTCACTTCAAGAATTGAAGACTTAACAACAAGCAAGTCACCAACCATCGCTTCTGACTTGTACTTGGTCAGTTGCTCTAACGCCGCCATGCCTCTGTTTTCTTTCCTAATGTAGGCTGCCGTAATACCGATGGTAGAAAATAGGTGCCATGTACCTTCATCAAATTTTGAGGTGTACCACTGCACATTCATATGGCCCATATGATCTAAATGGCTGGGATAAACAACTCCACGATAAGTTTCGATCATAAATTCTCCTTATTATTCTTAGCAAACCACAACGATACGCTAGCGTATGGGAAGCAAAATCTACCTTACTCCTACCGTAATCACAACCAAAAGAGATTGTTGCTGAAAGTGTGTTCAACACCGAAAGCAGCTGATGGCGCACTGGCTTAGAAGGCTCATCAACACTCCACACGCACCACAGACACCCCAACCCGCCTCTTCGCCAGTAACCCATCCCGCACCGGGTTAGCCTTAACAGCGGCCTTAGGCTGCAGGAAGAACAGCACATGCTGGTGCGCGGTACCCAAGCGGCGGTAGAAGGTCTTGCGGCTGACCCGTGCCTTGCGCGCTTTCTTATCCGGTGACTGCAGCTCAACCACATGCTTCAGATCCTCCTCCAGCTTCATCACCGTCTGGTCGGTATCCAACACCGCATCGGCTACATAGACCTCGGCTGCGGTGCTGCGCACCACCACATTAATCCGAGCATTAATACACCCATTAGCACACCCATTAGCCCACCATTAACAGACAAAACCACCAAGCTTTCGATTCGTAAGCAAATGCCTGGCAATACAAGCGCATATCATGAACGAGACCATATAATCATTACTTTCTTGCTACTTGCATCGCCTGCCCTCGCTTAAAATAACCGCTCAGATCTACTCATGCGCCGGAGAAAAACTGCAATGCCTTTTATCACCCCCTCTCACCTGATTCTGGTCAGCGTCGCTGCCATCTGGGGATTTGCTTTTGTTGCCCAAAGTGTCGGCATGGACTATCTCGAACCGCACAGTTTCAACGCCGCCCGCTTTCTGCTGGGGGCCTTGTCGTTGCTGCCGCTGTGGCTGCTGATGGGCAAGAAACGTCTGCCGCAGGGCCGGACTTTAGTCCTGGGGGGGTTGGTTGCGGGCACTATCATGTTCGGTGGCTTCAGCCTCCAACAGATCGGCCTGCAACACACCACTGCGGGCAACGCCGGCTTTATCACCGGTATGTATATCGTGATGGTACCGATCGTGGGCATGCTGCTGGGCCAGAGCACCAACAAACAAACCTGGAGCGGTGTTATCCTGGCGGTGCTCGGGCTCTATAGCCTCTCTGTCGGCCCCGATTTCTCGATCAATTACGGTGACCAGCTGATGTTTGTCGGCGCCTTTTTCTGGACCGCGCATGTGATCGTAATCGGTTGGCTGTCACGCAAGGTCGATGCGATTGGCCTATCGTCAAGCACTATCTTGTCTGCGATCCGGCCAGGTTTGGTGATGACGAGACGGTGATCTA
>SDWN01000446.1 GCA_004195305.1 Neptunomonas sp.
GTTGCGCGGCTGCGGGGTCATATAGGTCGTTGCCAGGGTTTTGGCGTCTCCCGAGTAACCGTGGCAGTAATAACAGCGATAATTGTACAACTGCCGCCCCTGCTCGTGCCTTGCCTGCTCGTGCCTTGCCTGCTCAGCACTGGCCGAAGCTGCAGTGACTGAAAACACCGAACAAAAACCGACCACTAACCATTGCAAGCCTCGGATGCGCATTAGTCCGACTCCGCCACACCGTCCTTTTCGATATAGGCTTTGAACACATACTCGGCCAGATGGCCAATTTCGGCATCGGTGAGCACCTTATTCCATGCGGGCATCTCGCTACCCAGCGTGCCCTTGGCTATCACCTCGAACAGATGCGCGCGACTATACTTAGCCTGAGCCTCCGGGGCTCTGAAATCACGTGGCTTGGGAAAAATAAAGTACGCACGCGGACCGTTTCCATCACCAGTAACCCCATGACAAACAACGCAGTTACGCTGATAAAGGGCCACCCCCATATTTACATCACCCACCAGGCCATGCGGCAACGGTGCAGCCAGCACGTCCGGCCCATGCGCATCATGATCATGATCATGACCAGCCTGTCCGGATAAAGACCCCGCAGGCACATGCCCCGCCGCCTGATGCAGCGCATCGGAGGGCAATCTCATAATCGAATAGCGAATGTAATCGACCGTTTGTTCGATCTGCTCGTCGCTCAGCCGTCCTTTCCAAGCGGGCATCGCAGTCTGCGCCCGACCATAGGCAACCGATGCGATCATCCGTTCACGATTAAGCGCGGCGACCGTACGCGGTACTGTGAAATTCGCGGGGGCGGGATCCAAGCCGCTTCGCGCCCACAGAGCACCCTTACCGGTGTCGCCATGGCAGACAGAGCAGTGACGTGCATAAACCCGGCGCCCCTCATTGACTGTCTCGGTCGTGACGGCAGGCATAAAACTGGTTCGGATATAACCGACCAACCCATCAATCTGGGCGGCCGTTAACCGATCCCGCCAGGCTGCCATCGCCGTACCCGGACGCCCATTCAGGACCGACTTAACCATGCGCTCGCGACTTAGCTCGGCCGCGACCTTAAAACTGCTAAAGTCTTTCGCCGGCGGATTCAGATTCAGCGCCGTCTGACCATCACCGTTAGCACCGTGGCAACTGGAACAATGCTCTGCATAAAGCACCCCCATATCATTTAACGCTGGATCAGCGACACCCGTTTCAGCGGCGGAGGCTGAAATCGCCACGCATAAGCCCACGCATGTCATGATACCTGTCCATTGCTTGCTCAAAGTCACTTTACACCGCTCCATATGTAGAGAAAAAATCCACAGGAATGTTAACATAGGCGAATGGATATAAAAAAGGAGATCAAACTCTGTTTTTGATCAGCCTGTTAGCAACCTAGGAGCGTTACCTGTTGGAGTCTTTTACATTGATAAACAAACGCCTTATACCTTACTGCCTAACCAGCCTGATGGCGGTATTCTTAAGCGCTTGCTCAAGCCCCCCTCAACGGCAAATCGAGCTTCCCGAACTCGCTTACCCTGCTGCACCGGACGAACCCAGATTCTATTTTGAGCAGAGCATTCGTGGCAGCGCTGATGTTGTTCAGGCCAGCGAAGATGACAAGATGATGTACTTCCTGACAGGCAGAGGACAGATGTCCGAGGGACTCAGCAAACCCTTTGATATCGCCACTCACCAGGGACGGATCTTCATCACAGACACCGCCAAAAGGGATGTCCTCATAATCGACAAAAAAATGGGCCTGTTTGATAGCGTGGTGAAAGTATCAAACGTCAAAATGAGCAAACCCATGGGGGTGGCCACCGATACTGCCGGCACCCTCTATGTTCTCGATCACACCTTAAAATCTTTATTCAGGTTCAGTCGGGATGGTGACCATCTGGATACCATCCGCCTCGAAGACCACCTACAGCGCCCAACCGGAATCGAAGTCAACCCTGAAGGCACACTCGCGTTCATTGTTAATACCGGCGGGGTCAGCAGCACCCAGCATAATGTCGTCGTGCTCGATCTCGCGACCCAAGAGATCATTCGTACGATCGGCACCCGTGGCACCGGTGATGCGGAGTTCAACTTGCCCAAAGATGTATCGCTTGGCAAGGATGGACTGCTCTATATTGTGGATAGCGGAAACTTCAGGGTATCTATTGTTACCCAGACCGGTGAGCAGGTGCGCAGCTTTGGGAAAATCGGAAGCCAGCATGGCTCTTTTTCACGCCCCAAAGGAATCGCCACCGATGCGGATGGCAACATCTATATTGTCGACGCTGGATTCGGCAATTTCCAGATATTCAACCCGGAAGGTCAACTGCTGATGTTTGTCGGAACCCGAAGCTCCAGAGGCAGCCGCGGCGAATTTATGCTTCCTTCCGGCATTGATGTCGATGAGGACGGCCGCGTCTACATGGTCGATCAGTATCTGAGAAAGATTGACGTATTCAGACCTGCATCCCTGCCTGAAGGTCAAGGCTACTTTTCAGCCCCGGAACCAGCCGCTGACAGCAACGCCCAGTAACAATCAACCTGCGGTTCTATGTTTAGGACCGCAGGGTTAGGACCGCAGGTGGCCTGATCTGCCCGACCGCAGACCTTTAACCACTTTCCCCGCCCCTTCGTGCATCATCGCTTAGGACCGCAGGTGGCCTGATCCACCCGACCGCAGCACCTTTACCACCACTTTTCCCCGCCTCTTCGTACATCATTGTTTAGGACCGCAGGGTTAGGACCGCAGGTGGCCTGATCTGCCCGACCGCAGCACCTTTACCACCACTTTTCCCCTGACCCTTCGTGCATCACGCTGTGGCAACGCTCGCAGTTGGTGAGCGAAAACGCCACCTGACCGTGACAGACACCGCAATGCTGCCCCGAATAGATCGACCCCATACTGATGTCGGCCGCTCCTTTTTGGGCTGCGAAAATCTGATCATGACAGTTCTCACACGCCAGCCATTGCGAATGGGTGCCATGGGGGAATTTGACGTAGGGCATACTTGCCGTTTCTTTAAACAGGATATCCTGCTCCCAAACAACCATCTCAGCATCCCCTTGAAGCGTGGTTCTCGGCGCAATCAGCCCCACCTTAAGCGACTGAGCCCAATCCACGTCATCGCGCGTATCTTTGGGCAATGACAGCAGCACCTGGTCCGAATGCTGCAACAGTGCCAACGCTGGATTAGCAGGATCGTGCACACCATCATCCCAGAGTTCACGTAGCCGCACCCCCTCGCTGGCAGGCTTGCCAGTCTGCGTCGACGGGGACTGCATACTCCCCCTTACCAGCCGCACATGCGAGGTCGCCCCGGTTTTCAACTGCGCCCTAATCTTGCCGGTCTTAAAGTCCACCTGCCAGGCAAAACCTGCATTGGGAGAAAACTCGGTGATTGACCAGTAGCCCCAGGAGGGTGCATTCGGAAACACCTCGGCATTCAACGCCGGATCCTTGCAACGTCGACTCATCAGGCTACGCAACTCATGCACGGTCGGTGTGCGCCAGCCTTCGGCCTGCAGCCTTGAATCCAGGTTTTGCGCACTCAACCAGGAAAACCAGGCACTAGTCTGCTTTTCACCATCGCTACAGCCGTCTTCCAGCCAGCCCTGCCCCACCGCGCAGCGCTGCCAATCCAGCCCCGTAACCCGATCTGTCACACTATGATCCGCGTGGATCACAAACCGCTCGGACGGGGTATTATCAGGCTGACGCTCATCACACTGCTGCGCCTGCGAAAGCGCCGGGACTGTCGCCAAACAAAGCCCCAGCCATAACTTATTTTTGAGCATTCGACTCCTCAGATACCGGGCTCGGTGTAATCGCCCTAGCGCTTGGTTGAAAAGACTGATCTGCTGCCGAAGCCTGCCGGCGCAGGTCGATTATCTGCTCCCATTCCCAGAGTGCTGCGCGCGCCTTGGGCAGGAAGGCATTATCCGCTTGTGACAGATGGATAAAACTGCGCATATGCCCCATCGCGGCCTCATAATCGAGCAATCGCTCATAACCGAGCGAGGC
>SDWN01000688.1 GCA_004195305.1 Neptunomonas sp.
GGCAAGCAACGATCTGATCACAGCGTTCCCCAAGAGGGCATTAATCAGCTGCTGATCGATTATGCCAAACAGGGTAAGCGAGTCGCCCGCTTAAAAGGGGGGGATCCCTTTATCTTTGGCCGTGGGGGTGAAGAGATAGAGACCCTGGCGGAGCAGCAGATACCCTTTCAGGTGGTGCCCGGCATCACCGCGGCTAACGGTTGTTCCAGCTATGCGGGGATACCGCTGACCCACAGAGACTATGCGCAATCGGTTCAGTTTGTCACCGGCCAGCAGAAAGATGGTGGCGTTGATCTGAATTGGTCCGAGTTTGTCCGCGAAGATAAAACCATCGTGTTCTATATGGGGCTTAACAGCTTGCCCTATATCTGTCAGCAGTTGATGGCCCACGGCGTGAAGCCGGATATGCAGGTGGCTTTGATCGAAAAAGGCACTTCCCAGGATCAGCGGGTTTTTGTCTCGACCGTTAGCCAGCTCGAGGCGCGTCTGGCGGCTGAACGGGTCAGTTCGCCGTCGCTATTTATCGTAGGAAGGGTTGTCCAGCTGGCTGACAAGCTGAAGTGGTTTGGCCAATAGGACCTGTTATCAACAGCGAATAGCCCCTAAACTTGGTCCGGCCTGAGCAGGGCTGGCAGTCACCCTGATTTTTATGTTTTGGAGAAAGAACAGTGTCAAAGAAAGGTATTATGGTGTGCGGTCACGGCAGCCGTGACAAAGACGCAGAGCGCGAATTCGGTCTGGTTGCCGCCGGGTTGAAAAAACGCTTTCCGGAGGTGCCAGTTGAGTACGGCTTTCTGGAGTTTTCTGCACCGAACATCCATATGGGCCTGCATGAGCTGGTGCGTCAGGGCGTAGACGAGATCTACGCGGTGCCCGGTATGTTGTTCGCCGCGACTCATGCCAAAAACGATATACCGTCTGTCTTGACGACCTTTGAAGAGCAGCACCCTGATATCAAGGTCACTTACGGCCGTGAGCTGGGGTTGCATGATGCGATGATCGACGCGTTTCAGACCCGTATCTACGAGTCTTTAGGCCTGGATCCTGAACAGCCGCCTGAAAATCTGTACGACACGCTGCTGGTGGTAGTGGGGCGGGGAACCTCTGATACGGAAGCCAACGCGGAAGCGGCCAAACTGACCCGTCTAGTGAGCGAGAATATGGGCTTCGGCTGGGCTGATACGGTGTATTCCGGCGTGACCTACCCGTCGGTGGGGATCGGTCTTGAAAAGCTGTTGAAACTCGGATTCAAACGGGTCGTGGTGGCCCCGTACTTCCTGTTTACCGGTCGACTGATCAAGCGTATCTATGGCTATGTCGACCGGGTGGCAGAACAGAATCCGGATGTCGAGTTTATTAAAACCCCCTATCTGAACGATCACACCAAGGTCATCGATGCTTTTGAGATTAGGTTACGGGAGATCATGGAGGGGTCGAATGCTCCATCGACGCTGATGAGTTCGTTTAAACAGCGACTGGCTGCCGGTGAGGTGGATGTTCATCACCACCACGCAGAATTTACCGAGCCGGACGCAGATCAACAGGCTGCTGATAGCCACAGTCACGATCACCATCATGACCACGGCCACCACCATGATCATCATGGACATGAGCACGGTCATTCACACGGCGTGTATAAGCACATCGCTCATCCGCTGGGTCCCAGAACCATGATTGGTGAGGGCGTTTGTTGCTGCTTTATGAGCCAGTTCCCGCAAGAAGTGCTGGATCAAGAGCAGGAAAAAATAGCCAATTCTGGTAGCGAACTTCCCCTGGCACATCGGTGATCTGAGAGCCAGCGTGCCCAGAAATTTCGATCCCTTCATGAAATATCCGGGCTAGGAGGCTGACCAACATACGGGTTTCGCAGTAGGTCAGCCTATTCTGAGTTTGCCTCCTAGAGTCGGCCACCGATAGCTCGATCCGTCTTAATGTGAGTGGATCTATAAATATTTCAGCGATTAAGAACGAGTACTCCCCCATCCACGCGGCTCATTCTGAGGATTTCGGCTGCTGTTACTACTGCGGATGTGAAGCAGATCGTCAAGATCATAGCCCTCCTATAAATCACTACCTCTTTTACAGCCGGGGCATGGATGAGTTGAAGTGCATGGTTATTCCTGCCTGTAAAGAGTGCCGTGATTTCTTGCTCGATTGCAAAGAGGGAAAGATCGATGAACGCTTCGATTATGTGAAAATTCGTATCGCCAAGAAATATCGTAAAGCGCTGAGTATCTATCATTCATGGAAGAACGATGATGCGCTAGACGAAATGTCAGAGAGCTTTAAAAAAAGCATTAAAGCCGGTTTGAGCCTGGGTCATGAAGCAGATGATAGGCTTAGGTATCAAGGTTTCGACTTTGAATTTGATGGCTGGATTAGGCCCCGTCGCGTCGTCGAAGCGATTAGCTACGATGTGTACGGTGAAAAATTTGATCTGCTCAGAGACGCGCTTTTGTATGCATCTGAAAATTACAGAGTAAACATCAATGTGCTGAAAGAGCGAATCATGGACAATGGCGGCGACTTTAATCAGGCCATTAAAAATTATCATGATGAAATAGAGCGTGATCTTTTTGATAAAAAGAAAAGCAAATTGAGTCGCGAGTTTGCACAACGGCACAATCAAAATCTGACATTCATCCAGAGGTCATTGGAGCACTACCTTGAGGTGCTGGACACAAACGATGTTGCTCGCTGTCTGGATGAAATTTATGCAGAGCGAGTAAAAAAATAGCACTTGCTTGATCCCTCCCTCATACCCTTTTTCTACCCCCCGTATCTTTCTGGAAAAATCAGCCTATCAATCGGTCTTAGCTACGCTCAAGTCGCTTGGTTATTTCGAGCCCCAATGCGATCCCCACCAACATGCAGGTCACGGCCAAAAAACCTGCGGGAGACAAAGCAGGCAGAGCCAGCAGCAACTGTGAATCATTTCCGCCCATTGCCAGTGATGCACCCAGCCCCATCAATATGCCAGCCGCTAGGTGCATCAGCCAAACGGTCCAACGGGCGGACTTTAAATCAAACCGCTTGGTGCGCCATACCGCCAGCACCATGCCGCCGATCAGGGCCAGCAAAAGGTAGTATCGATGAAGTGCAGGCCAACGCGTGCTGCCTCCATGTAGAGCCGCAGCGCTCAGATCATGGAGGAGACCGCTTGGCGTCCAGCTTGGTTCGTAAAGAAACAAGAAACCGGCGAGTAACCCGATCCCCATCATGCCAAACCAAAGTTTTTTACGTGCCAGATCTCCCCGCAGAGTCCAGATACTGATTATCACGGACAAAACCGCTAAGGCGGCATAGGTTAGAAGAGACGGGGGAGCGAGTTCAACGACAGTAACGTCCGGTCGTAACCGGTCCAGCGTGCACCAGCCAACGATCCAACCAGCCAACGTGGCAGACATCTGCAAATGACCGCGTGCTAGCTTGCTGAAAGTAGAAACACCGCAGCCCTGGTTAAAAGCAGTACCCAGTCCAAACAATAGACCGCCAAGAGCAAACCAGCCGTTGGCCTCAAGCACTTTAAACGGCGGAGAGAGCCCGGCGTAGTAGGACGCCGAGGCAGCCACCCATGCCCAGACACCGGACAGTAAAATAGCCAGTAGGAAGAGGGGATTCCCCTTCAGTGATTCAGTCACGCCCCGCACCATACATAGGCCAGTGGTTTGAGCGAGATAGCCTAATAGCGCGATAAGAAAAAGAGCGCCGATCAGTAATGCCATTTCTCCTAGCCCCTCCGAACCGAGTAACGATGTTAATCCAGAGTGTAGTTCTTGGATTTACAAGGCGGGCAAAGGCTATGGAGGCTAGGAGCCTGTCGGACTTAACACTGATCTATTCGGCAACTAAAAAGCCAAATCAAATAAATGACTTGGCTTAGTGATTACATTGGTAGCGGGGGCAAGATTCGAACTTACGACCTTCGCCGGGGGTTATGAAGAGCGAGCCCGAGGCTTTTTTGTGCATGCCCATAACGCAAAAAGCCAAATCAAATAAATGACTTGGCT
>SDWN01000689.1 GCA_004195305.1 Neptunomonas sp.
TAACCACCACCACAATCGCCCACAGACCGAAGAAGTACAACAGCCGCCCCCCTGGTGGCAGAGCCCGGGCAACCTCCATAAGTGGCCAGCCAAAAAACAACAGACCGGCGATAAAAACAAGCACAGGAAATTCTGATTTTTCCAACACCGTATATCTCCAATTGCAGACTCAAGGGTAAGACGGATTGGGCTGTAGGTTCAGTCGACGGCATATAAAGACATACGCAAAAAAACCCAACCCACTGTGTCAGCATAGGCAAACATACCCCAGCAGTCACATAGGAAAGTAGATCGAATAATACCGACTAAGCACCCTTCTCAGGCCAGAAAGCGAATGACCAATGGCATAGTGGCGGCAGCTAGCAGCGTCTGCAAGGAGATAATAGCAGCCATCAACGGGGCATCACCGCCCATCTGCCGGGCCAGAATATAAGCAGAAGGCGCTGTTGGCAGCGACACAAAGATCAACAATACCGCCACCGCGTCACGCGGCAATGATAATAACGATGCCAACAACGCAAAGCAGAGTGGGTACAGCACTAGCTTAAGCAGACAACTGCCCCATAGTGCCGCCCCCGCACCGCGAACCACCTTCAGATTCAGACCCACACCAACCGCCAGCAGCCCCAGCGGCAACGCCATCTTGCTGAGTAACTCCAACACCGGTATCAGCGGAGACGGCATCCCCAACCCTGACAGATTAAGCCCAACGCCAAGCGCGCAGGCGATAATCAGCGGGTTTTTCAGCAGCGGCAGCAACAGCCCGCGCCAACGATCACGTCCCGAGCGCCCCCCGGCGATAAAGACCGTGACACAGGCTATATTGACCAGCGGCACCATCAGCCCCAAAAACAGCGCCCCCCATAGAATCCCCTGTTCACCAAACAACTCCGCAGCGGCTGCCAGGCCGACATAGGTATTAAAACGAATACCACCCTGGAATAACGAACTCAGTGCCGGTAGCGCCAATCCCAGCACCCGCGCCAACAGCAGTGCTAGCAGAACCATCAGCAACAGCGCCAGCAGCAGCGTCACGATGACCAGCCCCAGACCCTGCTGCGGCAACGCCGTGGTAGAGATTTTCAGAACCAGCAGCACCGGAAACAACAAATAATAGGTAAAGCGCTCGGCCAGCGGCCAAAATTCGTTGCCGGGAAAATTAGCCCACCTAAGCCCCGCACCCAGCGCAACCAGCGCAAACACAGGGCCCAACGCGGCCAGAATAGAGAAGAGTTCAGTCATAGCATCCTGGGATTAATGCGGCATATTTGCAGCAGACTCAGACAGAGGCATAGAATGCAGTAATTATCCGCTTAAAAAAAGCTACGATGGAGACAGCATGAAAACATCCCTGATACTGACGGTCATAGGCCCCGACAAACCTGGATTGGTTGAGCTGCTATCAACCACCCTGGCCGCACACCGTGCCAATTGGCAGCAAAGCAGCATGTCGCGCCTGGCTGGACAGTTTGCCGGCATCCTCATCGCCAGCGCGGACTCGGCACGCGTGGCGTCATTGCTCAAGGCTCTGGACGAGCTATCCGACAAAGGCCTTAGCGTCAGTGTCGTCACCGAAGTCGACACGCCCCCCGAGGCCGCGCCGCAGCACCCGGACCAGGCACTCACCCTGGAGCTCATCGGCCACGACAAACCGGGAATTATTCGCGATATCTCCCGCGCCCTGGCCGGCTACAGTATCAGCGTCGACGAACTGACCACCGAAGTGGTCAGCGGATCGATGTCAGCCGAGCAGCTGTTCAAAGCGCAGGCATCATTACGGGTTCCGGACGGAACCGATCTGGATGACCTGCAAGAGAGCCTGGAAGCGATCGCCTCAGACCTGATGGTCGACCTGACCCTGAATTAAACCTCGCCACGCTGAAGAGCTGCAGCTCGGGCTCCAACCCGATGCGTCAGCTCAATAGCCCAGACCCTGGCGGAACAAACTCCGACCGACAAACAACGTTACCGTGCAGCCAGCACCGCGCGCGCGCGGACGACCGCAGCGCGGACCTGATTGGGCGCGGTGCCGCCGATATGATCACGCGCCGCAACCGAGCCTTCCAGGGTCAGCACATCAAACACATCCGCCTGGATCTGGCCGGAAAACTGACGTAACTCGTCCAGACTCATCTCGCCCAGATCCTTGGATTGCTCGATACCATAGGCGACCGATTTACCGACGATCTCGTGAGCATCCCGGAATGCGATGCCCTGACGCACCAGATAATCGGCCAGATCGGTGGCGGTAGAGAAGCCGCGCAGCGCCGCCTCGCGCATCTTCTCTTTCTTGGGGGTGATCGCTGGAATCATATCGGCGTAGGCACGCAGACAGCCCTGCAGCGTGTCGATCACGTCGAACAGCGGCTCCTTGTCCTCTTGATTATCCTTGTTATAGGCCAACGGCTGTGACTTCATCAGCATCAACAGCGATACCAGGTGACCGGTCACCCGGCCACTTTTACCGCGCACCAGCTCGGGCACATCGGGATTTTTCTTCTGCGGCATGATCGATGAACCGGTGCAGAACCGATCGGGGAGATTTATAAAGTCGAACTGCGCCGAGGTCCAGAGCACCAGCTCTTCGGAGGCACGAGACAGATGAGTCATCACCAGGCTGGCGGCGGCACAGAACTCAATGGCAAAATCACGATCACTGACCGAATCCAGCGAGTTCTCACTGGGGCGTTCAAAACCCAGTAGTTCGGCGGTGTAATGACGGTCGATCGGGTAGGTTGTACCCGCCAGTGCCGCGGCACCCAACGGCATGATGTTAACTCGCTTGAGGCAATCCTGGAGACGACCGTAGTCGCGCTGCAGCATCTCAAACCAGGCCAACAAGTGATGACCAAAGGTCACCGGCTGAGCGGTCTGCAGATGGGTAAAGCCGGGCATAATGGTGTCAGCTTCGCGCTCGGCGACCTCCAGCAACCCCTGCTGCAGTCGGGTCAGTTCGGACAGGATCAGCACCATTTCATCACGCAGATAGAGACGAATATCGGTGGCGACCTGGTCATTACGGGAACGCCCGGTGTGAAGCTTCTTACCGGTGATACCGATCTTCTCGGTCAGCGCGGCTTCGATGTTCATGTGCACATCTTCCAGCGCGACCGACCATTCAAACTCGCCCCGCTCGATCTCTTCCTGAACTTCCTGCAGCCCGGCGATGATGGCATCCCGCTCCGCTTCGGTCAGCACACCGACTTTGGTCAGCATTTTGGCATGCGCCACGGAACCCTGGATATCCTGACGATACATGCGCTGATCAAAGTCTACTGAGGCGGTAAAACGGGCCACGAAGGCGTCGGTGGCTTCAGTGAAACGGCCACCCCATTGCTGATTAGTTTTGGACATATGGTTTGCCTGACCTCGATGGCTACAGCCTTACGGCTTGTGGATTTATCAGTCGCATATTATACAGTGCTGCGCCAGCCTTCGCGATGGTCCATCGCCGCTCATAACACTGTAGCTTTGTGGCCATTCTGGTACAATCCGTGCTGCTTTATAATGTCTAAGGGAACCTGTCATGAGCGCCAACCTGATCCGTATCGCCACTCGCAAAAGCCCGCTAGCCCTGTGGCAAGCCGAATTTATCAAAGCAGAACTGGAGGCTGCGCATCCAGGACTGACGGTAGAGCTGCACGGAATGGTATCCAAGGGCGACGTTCTCCTCGACTCCCCCCTGTCTAAAATCGGCGGCAAAGGCTTGTTCGTTAAAGAGCTGGAACACTCCCTGCTGGCCAACGAGACCGACATCGCGGTGCACTCGATGAAAGACGTACCCATGGATTTCCCCGAAGGCCTGGCGCTGGCGGTCATCTGCGAACGCGAAACCCCCACCGATGCGTTTGTCAGTAATAATTACAACAGCATCGACGAGCTCCCCCAAGGTGCGATTGTCGGCACCTCCAGCCTGAGGCGCGAAACCCAGGTACGTGACTGTCTCTTATACACATCT
>SDWN01000690.1 GCA_004195305.1 Neptunomonas sp.
GGAGTTCCTGGCCACTTATCTGGGCCCTATCCTGACCTTTATTTTTCTATGGAAAGTGTTTACCAAGATCGTCCTGGTCAGCAAACAACAGAACATCACCACCATCTCCGATTTTATCGCCTCCCGCTATGGCAAAAGCCAAAGTCTGGCCGTTCTGGTCACCTGTATCGCGGTGCTTGGCATCGTCCCCTATATAGCGCTGCAGCTTAAAGCGGTTGCGATGAGCTACGACGCTCTCACCACAGCCGCTGGAGACGCCTCCAGCGGCAGCGATACCGCACTCTTCGTCGCCCTGTTGATGGCGCTATTTTCGATTCTGTTCGGAACCCGGCACATTGATGCCACCGAACACCACGAAGGGATCGTGCTGGCCATTGCATTCGAGTCGATCGTTAAACTCTCCGCTTTTGTCGCGGTAGGGCTGTACGTCACCTTTGGTATCTTCGATGGTTTCGATAACCTGTTTAGCCGCGCCGCCGAGGAGCTCGCGAACAATGAGAACTTCAGGGTCGATTTTATCGATAACAGTTTTATTACTGAAACATTACTAGCAGCAATCGCGGTCATCTGCCTGCCGCGCATGTTTCATGTCTCAGTTGTGGAGAACGCGGACCCTAAAGACCTGCGCATGGCCCGCTGGATATTCCCGGGCTACCTGATCCTGTCGAGCCTGTTTGTTATCCCCATTGCTACCGCAGGGATGCTGACGTTCCCCGACGGCAATGTCGATGCCGATAGCTTCGTGCTGACCCTGCCGCTGTTTGCCAGTCAAGATTCCCTGGCAATATTTGCCTTTATCGGCGGACTTTCCGCGTCGACATCGATGGTTATCGTCGCCACCATCACCCTCAGTACCATGGTCAGTAACGACATAGTGATGCCCATGCTGCTGCGCATACGCTGGCTTAAATTATCGCGTAAAAACGACCTGGGCTCTTTTTTGCTCCGCGTTCGCCGACTGACCATCTTCAACCTGATGCTACTGGCCTACTTCTATTACCGCATCTTCGGCGATACCGGCAGCCTGGCATCGTTCGGTCTGCTCGCGTTTGTAGCCGTAGCCCAGTTTGCCCCCGCCATTCTCGCCGCTGTCTGGTGGAAGCAGGGCAGCCGTCAGGGAGCCCTCGCCGGGATTAGCGCAGGCTTTGCCATCTGGCTTTATACCCTGGTACTGCCGATCATGTCAGACGTCGGACTTATACCCGACAGTATTGACGCCATGATCTGGCAAAACCACTGGCTGCACCCCAACGCGCTGTTCGGTATTCAATTTACCAACGACCTGACCCACGGCACATTCTGGAGCCTGGCCTTCAACACCTGCCTGTTCGTGCTGATATCCAGGCACTCCAATCAGCGCCTGATTGATCGCATCCAGGCCAGTAACTACATCGACACTCAGGGATCAATCAGCAGCCAAAGCTCGCATACGCTCAACGGCAAGACCACGGTCGGCGATCTGCAACTGCTCACCGAACGTTTTTTGGGGGTTAACCGCGCCCGCAATGCCTTCAACAGCTTTGCTGTCCTGCGCAGCGAAGACCCGCCCATCAGTGGCGACCGGGCCTCCAGCGAGTTAATCGGTCATATCGAGCGTTTGCTCGCCGGGGTGATCGGCGCCTCATCGGCCCGCATCCTGATGGCCTCGACCCTGCGCGGTCGTGACATGCAACTGGGGGACGTCGTCACCATCGTCGATGAAGCCAGCAAGGTATTGAAATTCAACCGCGCACTGCTGCAGTCAACGATCGAGAACATCAATCAGGGGATCAGCGTTGTCGATCAGCAACTGCGCCTGGTCGCTTGGAACCGGCGCTATCTGGAGATGTTCGAATACCCGGATGGATTGGTCTGCATCGGCCGCCCGGTCACCGACATATTCACTTACAACGCCAAGATGGGTGAGTACGGCCCCGGAGATATGACGACCCAGGTCAGCAAGCGGATCGCGACACTGCAATCAGGCAAGCCGCATTCGTATATCCGCTATCGCCAGGATGGTACCGTGCTTGAGGTGCAGGGCAACCCGATGCCCGGTGGCGGCTACGTCAACACCTACCTGGACATTACCGAGCACAAGCGCACCGAAGAGGCACTCAGAGAGAGCGAACAGAGCATCCGCCTGTACACCGATAACGTCCCCGTGCTGATCGCGTATCTCGACAAGGAGCGGCGCTACCTGTTCGTCAATAAAGCCTACGCGCAAACCTTCGAAATTAAAGACCGCCACAACATCTCCGGGACCCCCTGTTATAAAGTCTTAACACCGATGCAATACGACAGCCGAACCCCGTTCATCACCAAAGTACTCCAGGGCGAGAGGCAGAATTTTGAAACCAAGCTCCCCGCACACACGCCCAACCAAATACGCTTTGCCGATGTCACCTACATCCCCCATATCGGCGAATACGGGGATATTCTTGGCTACTTCACCCTCTATCAGGATATTACCGAGCGCCGTCTGGCCGAGATCGCCCTGCAGGAGACCAACGAAAACCTCGAACTTCGGGTGTACGAGCGCACTCAGGCGATCACCGCCATCAACCGCGAACTGCGCAAGGAAAACACCATCCGCGCCCTGATCGAGGACGAATTGCGTCAAGCCAAGTCCGACGCTGACGCTGCCAACATCGGCAAGACCCGATTCCTGGCTGCCGCCAGCCACGACCTGTTGCAACCACTCAACGCCGCCCGCCTGTTTGCCTCGGCACTGGCGCAACAGCACCACGACGACACCACCGACGAACTGGTACACAACCTTGACGGCTCGCTCAAGGCTGCTGAAGAGCTACTGGTCACCCTACTGGATATCTCAAAAATCGATGCGGGTGCGCTTGAACCCAAGCCCAGTCATTTCTGCCTCGACAGACTGTTCGCCACCCTCAAGGCTGAATTCACCGTCCTGGCCAGCGAAAAGCAGCTGACTTTCCACAACGTTGGCTGCCACAAGGTGATTTACAGCGACCCGCAGTTACTACGCAGGGTGCTGCAGAACTTCCTCTCTAACGCCATTCGCTACACCCAGTCAGGAAAAATTCTGCTGGGCTGCCGCCGCCTTAACCACCACCTGCGCATCGAGGTATGGGATACCGGCGTCGGTATTCCTGAAAACAGAATCAGCGAAGTCTTTGAAGAGTTCCGCCGCATCGACAACCCCAAACATTCTCAGGTCAAGGGCCTGGGCCTGGGTCTGGCGATTACCGAGCGGATCGCCCGCATCCTCGAACATCGCCTCCAAGTCCGCTCCTGGCCAGGCCAGGGCACGGTATTCAGTATCGAAGTCCCTTTAGGCGATTCAGCCCAGGTTAAACAGAGCAGCAGTACCGGCGCCGCCGGCATACGCGCCAGCAACCTGAGCGGGGTCAAAGTACTCTGTATCGACAACGAACCCAACATCCTTCAGGGGATGACCGCACTGCTCAAAGGCTGGTCGTGTGAGGTCTTTACCGCCCCCCACGAAAGCGCGGTGATTACCGCGCTCAACACCACGCCCTTTGAACCCGACATCATCCTCGCTGACTACCATCTAGGGGAGACACATACCGGCATCATGGCACTGCAAACGCTACAACAGCACTGGTCCAGAACCATCCCATCGATCGTCATTACGGCTGACCGCACCGATGCGGTCAAACAGGATGCCACCGACTACGGTGCACAGATTCTACACAAGCCCATTAAACCCGCGGCATTGCGGGCGATGATGAACACCCTGCTGGCTCACCGCGACTAGGAGGCTGACCGAGAATAGCGACCGTAGCGAGAAAGGCGCATTTTGAGTCAGATTTATCGGTCATTTGCGAAGATAAATCGGCAGAATAGCCGACTTACACAGCAATGGCTGCCCGTAGGGCAAGCTGCAGGGACGCAGCTTGTGAATAGTGGTTCTATTTGACAAAAATGATCGGGTAATCTGGCCGAAATGCGAATTTCGCAGTAGGTTGGGCTACCCCATGAAAACCAATTAGCTCCACGCAACTTCGGTAGATTTCAGGGGGCTCCAA
>SDWN01000916.1 GCA_004195305.1 Neptunomonas sp.
AGCTGCAGGGACGCAGCTTGTGAATAGCGAGCTATTTAACGAGAGAGATCGGGAAATATGACCAAATTCGACTTTTCCGCAGCAGATTAGTGTTAAGTCTGACAGATTCCTAGCTGCACCCTGTTAGCATTCCCCCTACACAAACCGAAGCATCGTTCTATGCTAACCACTGGAGACTTATCATGACCCTAACCGCTGGCCAAAAAGCCCCCGATTTCAGCGCCATTGATCAACAGGGTGCGCCTATCTCACTGTCACAATTCAGCGGCCACAAGGTGGTTCTCTATTTCTACCCCAAAGACTCAACGCCTGGCTGCACCGCTCAGGCCTGCAATTTGCGGGATAATCACCAGCAGCTTGTCGATGCCGGCTACGTGGTACTGGGGATCAGTACCGACTCACCCAAGCGCCATCAAAACTTCATCGCCAAAAATTCACTGCCCTTTGCTCTCATTGCCGACGAGGATCACAGCGTGCATGATCTTTACGGTACCTGGCAGCTGAAAAAGTTCATGGGCAAGGAGTACATGGGCACGGTCCGCACCAGCTTCATCATCGATGAGCAGGGCACCCTTATAAACATCATCAACAAGATCAAAACCAAAGACCATAGCGCGCAAATCTTGGCCTAGCGGAAAGGTCAAATCAAACCGCTGGCTCAAATCTGAACCACGCACTGATACAAACGGTTCAGAGCTATTTCTCTATCCGCTCTAACATATTTTTTTGCGGCCAGGCGTGCATCACCGCCTTTAGCAATGTCGCCAGCGGAATCGCAAAAAACACCCCCCAGAAGCCCCACAACCCTCCAAACACCAACACCGCAACGATAATGGCTACGGGATGAAGGTTTACGGCTTCCGAAAACAGCAACGGTACCAGCACGTTACCATCCAGCGCCTGAATAATGCCGTAGGCCGCCATCAGATAGAAAAACTCGTTAGTCCAACCCCATTGAAAGAAAGCGATCATTGCAACCGGAAGCGTAACCAGGGCGGCACCGATATAGGGTATCACCACCGACAGCCCGACAATCAGCGCCAGTAACGCGGCATAATTAAGCCCCAGGATGATAAAGGCGACGTAAGACACCGCGCCGACTACGCTAATCTCCACCACCTTGCCACGGACATAGTTGGCGATCTGAATATCCATTTCGGTGCCGACCTGAGTCAGAATTCTGCGCTTTTCAGGCAGAAACGAGGTCCACCAGCGCGCAATCAAACTGCCGTCTTTCATAAAGAAAAAAACCAGAATCGGCACCAGCACAATGTAGATCAGAACCTGTACCAGATTGGCAATCGACGACATCGACGAGGTTACAACCGCCTGCCCCAGCCTACCAATTTCAGCACCTGCCTGCTCGGTCAGGACCGCAACCTGATTCGCCGAGATCAGGTCCGGATACTGCTGGGGAAGCAGCATCAGCACCGACTGCCCCTCTTTCAACATCCGCGGTAGCTCGTTGAGCAAGCTCGCCAACTGACGCCAAACCTGGGGAATAACGATCAACAACAGCGCCATAAACGCGCTGATGAAGGCGATAAACACTAGGGTCACGGCAAGCGTATGCGACATACCAATATGCTTGCATTTCTGAACCAGCCCCTGCATCAGAAACGCGATGATCAAACCCGCAAAAACAGGTGCCAGAGTCGATCCAAGGGTCATGATGATGACCAGTGCCATCGCCAAAAAAACAAACAACAACAACGCTTCTTCATCACTGAAGTACCGCTCTATCCAGCTATTAACCACCTTGAACATTAAGAATTATCTCTCTACAAACCGTCTGATTATGCGCCTGGTGACTGGCAATTAAGCCCCGGCTTTACGAATTAAATAGGTAAATTGACCCTCGTCCTCACTGGCTTGCAGCAATTGATCTCCGGACTGGTCGGTAAACGCCTTAAAATCCCGAACCGATCCTGCATCCGTGGCGAGCACCTGCAACACGTCACCGGGCTGAAGCCGATTCAAAGCCTGCTTAGCTTTCAACAGCGGCAGCGGACAACTCAGGCCGCAGACATCCAATCGCTGTGCAACCGTACAATCATGCTCGACTTCAGCTGACATTTGAAAACTCCAGAGGGTATAGTAGCCGGACCGTTATACGCGACGGCTGGAACGTATTTAAAAACTAACCGAGTTTATACCACATGCGACGGAGGGATCACTATAAACTGCCGGGCTGTTGGACTTAAACCGATGAAACACACCATTAATGCCAGCTGCCGTGCCCTATGTCTTAGCCTTGCATTGCTGAGCCCGGCACATGCCGATCAACTCCCGCTATTGGGTGACAGCAGTTCCGGGATAGTCTCCCTGGACGAGGAACACCAGCTTGGCAACGCCTGGGTAAGAACCCTGCGCGCCCAGGCCCCTCTGCTGGATGATCCCGTTACCTACAGCTTCATCAAAACGCTACTGCAACGACTGTCGGTTTACAGCGCCTTATCCGACCGTCGCCTGACTCTGGTTGTCATCAACAACAACAACCTTAACGCATTCGCGGTCCCCGGGGGCATCATCGGTGTCAATAGCGGACTGTTTCTGTTCTCCGCCACTGAGGGCGAATTTGCTTCGGTACTGGCCCACGAACTGTCTCACCTGAGCCAGCGTCATTACGCTCAGCGACTGGCAGAGGAACAAAAAAATCTGCCGCTACAGCTGGCAACGACCCTGGCCGGTATTTTATTGATGGCCACCACAGACAGCCAGGCAGGCATGGCGACCATCATGGGGGGCCAGGCCGCTGCCGTTGAGCGCAGTCTGGCGTTCAGCCGCAGTAATGAGCAGGAAGCAGACAGAATCGGTATGCAAGTATTGGCTGATACCGGTTACGATCCGGCAGCGATGCCGCGGATGTTCTCACAACTGCAACGCTCCAGCGCCAACCTGGGCAGAAAACCGCCGGAATTCCTTCTAACCCACCCGGTGACAGAGTCCCGGATTGCAGACGCACTGAACCGCTCAGCACAACTCAGCACAAACGGAACGGTTAACAGCCTGAGCTACCAGATCATCAGGACCCGCGCTCAGGTACTGGCGCTAAACAACAACTCCGCTGCCTACCTAAAATACAGCGACGCAGTTGCAGCCGATCCCAGCGTTGCAAACCGGTATGGACTGGCCTTCAGCGCGCTCAGGAGCAGGCACCTGCCACAAGCGCAGCAGCAACTCGACCTACTGCTTAAACAGGCACCAGATCGGCTCAACTTTCAACTACTCCAGGCTGAACTCTGGCTGGTAGCCGGACAGCCCGAGCAGGCCAGCCAGCAACTTCAGCAACTGCTTGAGCTCTACCCCGGCAATCATCCGATCACAATGCTGCTAGCGAAGGCTTACCATCAGCAGGGCGCACAGCAACAGGTGGTTGACCTGCTCCAGCAACACAGCAGGGCCTACCCAGACGACACTCAACTCTGGTATCAATTGGCGGAAGCGAACGGCCTGATCAACGATATAACGGGCGTGCACTTGGCACGTAGCGAGTATTTTCTGCTGATAGGCGCCGTTGTTAAAGCCAAGCAGCATCTGCAACTCGCCTTGAAGCAACCCGGCATCGGCGAGCACCAGCGTGCGCTAATCGAACAGCGCCTTAAAGACACGGAGCAGATCCGCAAAAGTTTGGAGGGATGACGCACAGAAAACCGCTAACGCTGCTGCGGTAGCGGTGTTAAAGGCAACCCAGCGCTGTTCGCCGGTGCCTCTCAGGTGGTTATTTTTGCCGCCTTAAGCTGCGCGGAAAAATCCAACATACGCTGCAGTGGTAGCAATGCGCGCTCGCGTAATTGCGCATCGACCTTGATCTCTTGATCGCCACGTTCCAGCACAGCAACCAGATTTTCAAGTTCATTCATCCCCATCCACGGACAATGTGCACAACTACGACAGGTTGCTCCGCTGCCCGCAGTCGGCGCTTCTATAAAATTCTTGCCGGGTGCCGCCTGCTGCATCTTATAAAAAATACCGCGATCGGTAGCCACTATAAAATC
>SDWN01000918.1 GCA_004195305.1 Neptunomonas sp.
TGTACGAACAGCTGCAGTTCGGCATCATCGGCATCAACGACATCAACCCCACCGGCGCCGCAGCCCCCTTTGGCGGCATGAAAAGCAGCGGTCTGGGCCGGGAGGGTGCGCGCCAGGGGCTGGCCGAATACCTGGAAACCAAACTGGTCGGCATCGCGGTAAAAAGTCACGAATAGTCATGCAGGGCAGCCCCGGGCAACGCGGATCCAACCCGCCTCGCCCGGCGACGCGTTGAGGCTGCGGTAACAGGATGCCAGCCTGGTTGACGTTGTTCCCGAAGTGGACCGCAATATCTGGGTCGACTGTTTTTAACTGGGTGCAAAGGCCCGCCGCCCCGAGCTGGCGATGGCCTTTGTGGATTTCATCAATGCACCCGAAAATGCCGCACAGCAGGCACAGCAGGTTTATTACGCTACTCTATGGGCCCACGAGCCAACGTCAGCCGCCCCTCACTTAGGAAAATCTAATGATGTACCTTCTTCTTGCAACCGGACAGATCACCACATCGGAACTCACCAGCCTGGCGCAGCAACCCTGTTCGGTTCACGACATAAGCCCCGCTGCAGAACTGCCGCTTACGCTATTTTCATTACTGCTGTCAGAGGTCAAACTGTTTGATGAAGCGACAGGCGATGAACTAGCCCCGGTTACGGCCATCGTTCATCCCGAGGGGCCGCATACCGCTCTCCTCTTTGATCAAGAGCAAGCAATGATCCGTGCCAAATTGCTGCTGCATGGCCTGGATGATACTCAGTGGAGCAGAGATACCAACTTTACCCACGCGGTCAGATTCTCAGGCAACGTTACCAACAAACAGTTAAACGAGGTGGCCCTGCTGGGCACTCAATTGTGTCGATTGATGGCGGCCGAATCGCCTGACAGCCTGCTGAATGATGCCGCTAACTATGGCCTGGCCGATCTGGAACAGACTATTTCCGCAAGGGTCCAGATCAGCAAGCAATTGATTGGGATCCAGGCACAGTTCGGTATCTGCCCCTGTACCGGATAGGCAACGGGACAGCCGTTAAGGGCCTGCCCTCTGGCGATGAAAAAATACAGAACCTGTGAGAAAGGTCGCAGGGCGCGTGCTGATGGACAGGGATGTTCGAATGCCGCGAGTCCATGGATGACCAAGAGCGGCTTTGCTTCCGTTTCTTTGCCGCGTACAAAGAAATGAAGACACCCGAGGCAACGAAATTGAACCCCAGCGGCAATGATAATAACCGCTAACCCAGCGCGAACCATCTTATAAGTAAGGGTATAAGTGCTACGTCTTGATCGATGCGGCTCGCGAGAATAGATCGGCTGAATCATGCCTGAGGTTTGTGGGTAATCAGGTAACCCTTTGCGGGCACTCATCACCACGACGATAAACGATCGCGTTTTATATCAATGCGATACGACGCTAGAAAACACATTCATGATGATGACGCCGGTCACGATAAACCCCATACCGATGATCGCGGCAGGATCCAGTTTTTGATCAAACAGCAGCCAGCCAACCAGGGTAATCAGGACCACGCCTAATCCTGCCCAGATGGCATAGGCGATGCCCACCGGGATGGTGCGAAGCGTCAGCGACAGGAAGTAGAACGCAATAGCATAACCCAACGCCACCAACAGCGTCGGTAATGGTTTGGTAAACCCCTCACTGGCCTTAAGTGCAGATGTAGCAACCACTTCAGCCATGATTGCTATCGAAAGGAAAAACCAGGATTTCATCGCCACCTCGATATCAGCACCCGACAACGCCCAGGCGAGCCTGAGTATAATATACGCCAACCTATTAACCCAGCGGGTTAATAGGAGACGCAAGGATGCGTCAAAATTGCTCGTAGACCAATGCGAGCCCCATAAAATCAATCAGTTACACGCAACTGCGGCAGATTTTAGGGGCGATGGACAGATAGGTATGGAACCTATTTGACCACCAGGTTAATAGCACGGCCATGAAAATCCCGCCCCGAGTCTGGCCTTTAGGATGATCAGGCGCTGCGTACCCGACCTCTGCGCCTCGATCGCGAAGCGCCCCCGGCAACGGCGGCCACCGACCTTTCTGGCAGCAGCATGACTTTTCCAAGCTCGACAAACTCATCCGTGAGGTGAGGCAACGCCATCGCCGCAACAAAATGGTCCTGAAACTTGGGTTCGATCGCCGTTTCGATCTTCTCCACCACGCGCAGAACCTGCTCGATCTCCTCACGCTTGTGGCGATTCAACAGCGCGATTCGAGCACCGGTGCCAGCTGCATTGCCTACCGGGCCTACCAACTCCAGATCACAGTCGGGGATCAGGCCCAATACCATGGCGTATTTGACATCGATATGGCTGCCGAAAGCGCCAGCCAAGCCAATACGTTCCACCGTGGTGACGCCGAGATGATCCATCAGTAGACGAATGCCGGCATAAAGCGCGGCCTTGGCCAGCTGAATGGCACGCACGTCGTTCTGAGTGATACGCAAGGTCTTATCCCCTTGATGCAGCACATAGACAAAGGTACGGCCATCGGCAACAACGCGCGGGCTCTTCTCTGCCATAGCGGGATTGATAACCCCGTCGGCACAGATAACGCCCGCCAGGAACAGTTCCGCAATGACCTCGATAATCCCGGAGCCGCAAACACCGCTGATGCGGATGTTTGCGGTCTCTCGGGCAAACTCGGGATCATCGGACCACAGATCACAGCCAATCACCTTGAAGCGCGGCTCCAAAGTCTGTCGGTCGATGCGCACTCGCTCAATCGCACCGGTGGCGGCCCGCTGACCGCAACTGATCTGCGCCCCTTCAAAAGCCGGCCCCGTGGGACTGGAAGCAGCCAATAAGCGATGCCGGTTGCCCAGGACGATCTCGGCATTGGTGCCCACATCCACCAGCAAGGTGACTTGATCGGTCAGATCCGGCCGCTCAGCAAGAATGACCCCGGCAGTATCCGCGCCGATATGACCGGCGATACAGGGCAACACGAAAGCGCGCGCCTGAGGGTTAAGCTTCAGATCCAGCTCCGATGCCTTGAGTAAAACCGCTCGATCCGTGGCCAGAGCAAAAGGTGCGGACCCCAAGGGCGTCGGATCGATGCCCAGCAGAAGATGGTGCATGATGGGGTTGCAGACGATAGTCATCTCGAGGATATCATCCGTAGTGATCCCCGCCTTGGTCGCCGCATCCAGCGCTAATTCAGACAGCGCCTCGCGCACCACCCCGGTCATCTCCCGGTCACCGCCGTCATTCATCATGACGTAGGAGACACGACTCATCAGGTCTTCACCGAAGCGAATTTGTGGATTCATCACCGCCGAGGAGGCAACCACCTCACCGTTTGTCAGGTCACACAGATGCGCCGCAACGGTGGTTGACCCCAGGTCAACCGCCAGGCCAAACACCCGCTCTTTTATTCGGGGCCAAACGGCGATTATTTCCGCTTGGTCGCCGGGCGAGTGATAGACCGCGACAGTGACTTGCCGTTCGCCGCTTTTCAGCGCCGGTTGCAGCTGCTGCATGACCGCCAGATCACAGCCAAGACAGGTTATCTGATACTGTTGTTGCAACAGCTGCTGCAGACGACGCAGATCAGATGCAGGTTCATGCATATTTGGCGGCGGCACCTGAGCATGATAGAGCTTCACTGCCGGATCATGCTCGATATCGCACTCATCGGCCTCTTTAACAATGTGCTGCTTATGTACCTGGCTGTCCGAAGGGATATCAATCACCATATCCCCAAGAATCTGCGAAGCGCAACCCAAGCGCCGGCCATTCTCCAGCACGTTAGCTTCATTCGTCGCCTCCAACGCAGTCGGAGACGACAGGTGTTCGGAGCGGGAACTGATCTGATGTTTCGGAAAGTCTCCGGTACTGAGTTTCACCTGACAACGGCCACAGACACCCCGTCCACCACAACTGGACTCCAGATCGACCCCCAACAGCTGGGCGGCCTGGAGCACTGAGGTGCCGACGGCAAACTCGCCCCGTAGGCCCGAAGGGGTAAAGACGATTGTTGC
>SDWN01000919.1 GCA_004195305.1 Neptunomonas sp.
GTGCAGATGCTCGATCTGGTTCACGCCTCGCGCGGTTGCAAGTTCGACTGCTATCCCTGTTGCACCGGCTTTCTCGGCGGCAAGAGTTTTCGGCCACGGCCGATCGATAAGGTGATCGCGGAGATGGAGTCGATCCAGAACAACCGGATGTTCATTGTTGATAACTCCCTGGCTCAGGATCGACAGTGGCTGCTCGATCTGTTCAAGGAGATGGTGCCGCTCAAGAAGAAATGGGTCTCGCATCCGATTATGGATGACGATGAAGTGCTGAAAATGGCCGCCGAAGCCGGTGCCTGGTACGTCTATCAGGCGGTTTTCGATACATCCGACCATATTCGCAACCGGGTTAAGCGTCTCAAGGATCACGGCATCGGTATCGAGGGAACCATCATCCTCGGCACCGATGATCAGAGTGAAGATGATATCAAACGGCTGGTCGATTTTCTCATCGAGATCGAACTCGATGTGGCTGAGTTTACCATCATGACCCCCTTTCCCCACTCGCCGGTGCGCCGTCAAATGGAGAAGGAAGGACGTATTCTGTCGAACGACTGGCTCAAGTACACTGCCGACAAGGTGGTCTTCCAACCGAAGCAGATGACGCCGGAGAAGCTGCAGGAGATGTACTACTACGCATGGGACAGCTTCAACGCCGAAAGTGGTCATCAGTTGAAAATGGGTAAATTGTTTGAGCAGGTCATCCGGCGTGAAATCGAGGACGGTACCTACCGGCGTTATGAGCCGCGCAAGAAGCGCCAGTTTAAAAAGGCTGCAAAAGCATGAGTAAGGTTTTCCTGCTTTCGACAAATGTGACCACTGAACCCTATCCGGTCTATCCCCTGGGGATGGCCGTGATCGCGGGAGCTCTTGTCGAAGCTGGGCATCAGATCGTGCAGTTTGATTTTTTGGCTGAGGGTCAGTCAACCCAAGCCCTGGTTGAAGCGCTGCGTAATTTCGCACCCGATGTCGTCTGTCTGTCGCTGCGCAATATCGATAACGTCGATTCCTTTGCGCAGGAGACGGCCTGGTATCTGGCTCAGGCCAAGGAGCTGGCCGAGATCTTGCGCCGCAATACGCCTGCGCCGATTGTGGTTGGGGGCTCGGCCTTTACGGTGATGCCGCAGGCCATCCTCGATTATCTCGGGCTTGACTACGGGATTGTCGGTGAAGGGGAGCGACTCGTCTGTGGCATAGTCGAGAGCCTGGTCGCCGGCCATGAGGTGCCGCGCTTGAGTGACGGCCAGCTGAGGCCGCTCTCCGCCGAGCAGATGGGCGCGCCGCTCTATGAACAGAGACTGGTCGACTTCTACCAGGCCGAAAGCGGTCAGATCAATATCCAGACCAAGCGCGGTTGTCCTCATCAATGTGTTTACTGTACCTATCCCGGACTCGAGGGAAACCAGTTCCGGCCACAGGACCCCTCTGCAGTCGTCGATGAGATAGCAAGGGCCCAGCGCGATTTCGGTATCGACAGTTTCTTCTTTACCGATTCGGTGTTTAACGATGCCCAGGGTCATTATCTGCAGTTCGCCGAAGAGCTGGCGCGGCGTGATCTCGGCATTCGCTGGACCGGTTTTTTCCGTCCGCAAGGGATCGGACGCGAAGAGTTGCGCCTCATGAAAAGTTCCGGTCTTTACGCCCTAGAGCTTGGGACCGACGCCGCTAGCGACACCACCTTGAACGGGCTGAGGAAAGGTTTCAGTTTCGCCGATGTGCTGGCGGTTAACGCCGCCTGTGTCGCCGAAGAGATCCCCGCGGCACATTACCTCATGTTCGGCGGCCCGGATGAAAGCTACGCTTCGGTGCGTGAGGGGCTGCAAAATGTCGAACGCATCGCGAACAACGTGGTCTTCGCATTTTCGGGCATCCGCATTCTGCCCGGCACAGAACTCCATGGTCGCGCCATTCGTGAGCAGGTGATCGAAGCCGAGCGCGAACTGCTCATGCCGGCCTATTATTTTTCACCGCAGATTGAGGTGGAGAAGATGAATGATCTGATTCTTGAAACATTCAAGCAGCGTCGCGAGTGGATTTTCCCCCCCTCAGAGGGACAAAAACGCTTGACCGTGATGCGCCGCTTCGGTTTTCGTGGATTGCTTTGGGATACCCTGGTCTCATATAAAAAGGGACGGCGTACACTCAAGAAGGCTCAGGATGCAAATTGACTCTAAAAGAATTTTGCTGGTTCACCCGCTAGGGTACAGCGTTGGTGCTGCTGGACGTGATATCTCGCGTATCGTGAATATCATGCCACCCTTGGGGCTTGCCAGCATTGCCGCCTATCTGGAACGTGAAGGGTTTAGGGCCGATATTATCGACTGCTATGCCCATCCCGCTTCCGATAGCAAGATCACCGCCTATCTGAAGCAGCATCGGCCCGCCTGGATCGGCTTCAGTTGCACGACCTCGTCGTTTCTGGATGCGGTCCGACTGGCTAAGCTGGCGAAGGAGATCTGCCCGCAGATTAATGCGGTTTTTGGTGGGCCACATGTCTCCGCGCTCAAGGGCCAGCTTCTCAGTGACTATCCCGAAGTCGATATTGCCGTCATTGGTGAGGGGGAAGAAACCCTGCATGAATTGCTGCTGAATGGGCTTGATAATGCGCGATCAGTGACGGGTTTGGTGTACCGCAACCTGAATGGCGCACCTGAGTCTACTGGCTATCGTGCCGCGGGACTCGATCTTGACAGTTTGCCATTTCCGGCCTACGAAAAGCTTGAAGGCTATCCCGAGGTCTACAAGCTGCCAATCTTTAATTATCCCAAGGCGCCGAGTACCAGCTGTATTTCAAGCCGCGGCTGCCCCTATGCCTGCAGCTACTGCGATCGCTCGGTTTTTCAACGGACCTTCAGGTACAATTCCGCCGACTACCTTTTCCGGCACCTGAAGTATCTGCGCGAGAAGTTCGGGATCCGGCATATTAATTTCTACGATGATCAGTTCACCTTTCAGCGCCAGCGGGTCGAGGATTTCTGCAATCTGATGATTGCAAACCCACTCGGCATGACCTTCAACTGTGCGGTGCGTGCCGAGCACATCGATTTTGCCCTGCTTAAACTCATGAAAGCGGCCGGTTGCTGGATGGTCAGTCTCGGTATCGAGACCGGCGACGAGGAGTTATTGGCCCAACATCGCCAAAATCCCAATCTTCATATGCTGGCGGATAAAATCCGTCTGATCAAAAAGGCCGGCATCCGCACCAAGGGCCTGCTTATGATGGGGTTGCCCGGTGAGAGCGAGGAATCGATAGAGCGCAGCATGGATTATGTCTTTTCCCTGCCGATCGATGATTTTAACCTCGCCAAATTCACCCCATTTCCCGGTTCGCCGATCTACGAGACGATCCATGACCTCGGTGAATTTGACGAGGATTGGCCGAAGATGGATTGCATGAGCTTTCAATTTGTCCCGTCCGGCATGACCAAGGAACGGATGGAAGAACTATTCATCCGTTTCTACAAGACCCACTTTCAGCGGCCCAAGGTTCTGTTCGGCTACCTGAGCATGATCTGGAAGTCGCCCGACAGCTGGCGGCGTTTTCTGGGCAATCTTCTTGGTTTCATGAGTTTCATTAAGAGCAATAAACGACTCGGTGAAGGTGAGTCTGAATGATCGATTCTTCCCCCAATATTCTGGTGGTCATTCCGCTCTATAATCACGCAACCAGGGTGCGTGAGGTGGTGGAAAGAACCTTGCGTATTCACGACCAACTGCTGGTGGTCGATGATGGCAGCACCGATGCCGGGGCGGCGGTACTGGAAGGGCTGGATGTCAGGATCATCCGCCAACCAGTGAACCGGGGTAAGGGGGAGGCGTTACGCACGGCGCTTATCGAGGCGGAGCGGCTCGGATTCAGCCATATTGTGACCCTGGATGCCGATGGTCAGCATTATCCCGAGGATCTACCCAGCTTTTTTGCGGCGATAGAGACCGACCCCTGCGGGATTCATGTCGGCAAGCGCAATTTTGCGCAATCGACTATCCCCGGATCCTCC
>SDWN01000921.1 GCA_004195305.1 Neptunomonas sp.
CATCCGCAGATAGACATCAAACAGCGCCTGCTCTTCACCCTTAAGCTGGCGCGCCAAGCTACGACCCACCACCTTGATATCGTGCCGTACTCTGCTCAAGGCTGCACGAAAGCGTTTTAACTCTGCATCGATATCATCGGCCTGCTGATCCGGGACAGCATCCAGATCAGCAAGCGGGGCGATCACTACGGCGATGCCCAGTCCAACCCCCGGGGCACCAGAAACACCGTCGAAACGGGCATCCTGACGCCTGGGCCGCATCTTATAATTAACGCCGATGCCGCCGGTCACCTCTGCATGCGCAATAACACCGGCTAACTGGGCCGACATCGTGACCAAAAATGCCTCTTCGCTCTCATCAAACCGACGCCGCTGGGACTGCTGCACCACCAGCACCCCCAGCACCTTGCGCTGATGGATAATCGGAGCACCGAGAAACGAGCGAAGCTTCTCTTCACCCGAACCGGCAATAAAGCAGTAAGAGGGATGCGCGGCAACATCCTCAAGATTCAAAGGCTCAGCCCGAGACGCCACCTTGCCGACCACACCCTCAGAGAGCCCCAGCCTGATCTTCCCGACAGCATCCGGATTTAAGCCCTCGGTTGCCATCAGCACACATTCCTGGGTCAGGGCATCCAACAGATAAACCGAGCAGACCTGGGTGTTCATGGTCTGCTGGACACGCTCAACAATAACCTGCAATGCGGCGTTGAGGTCGCTGGCCGTGTTGACCTCCTGAACAATTTTACGCAACACCGCCAGCATCGACATTAACAGACCACTTGAAGTGATTGATGGGGGGCAGCCTGCCGGGAAGACTTACCGCTGGACACTGAAGACGACTGACGCACCAACCGCCCATGACGCTCTACCAACTCTTTTAGAGCCCCCCGATAGACCTCGCGCTTGAACGAGATCACCTGACCCAACGGGTACCAATAGCTAACCCAGCACCAACCATCAAATTCAGGTTTATACGAGTGATGAAAACAGACGGCCGAATCCTGCGCCCGTAACCGCAGCAGATACCACTTCTGTTTCTGACCGATACAGAGCGGTTTGGAATGGTAGCGGATCATCCGCTTAGGCAGGCGATAACGGAGCCAACCGCGGGTACAACCGATCAGTTCAACATCCGTCGGATCCAGCCCCACCTCCTCTTTCAACTCACGGTACATCGCCTGTTCGGGCGTTTCGCTATCGTTAATCCCGCCCTGCGGAAACTGCCAGGCATTCTGACCCACGCGCTTAGCCCAGAGCACCTGCCCCTGGTCGTTTGCGATAATGATCCCCACATTGGGACGAAAGCCTTCAGAGTCAATCACACCTGCACCCTTGCTTTATTGATCCAGCCATTGTTCCACAAATTAGCCCAATCACCAATTGCGGTTTATCGATAACCCCTCACATCGATATAAATGGTTAATAAAGTAAACTGTTCTCAGCCTATAAAATGCCCTGTGCAGCACCACTCCGGCTGTCGTCTTGTGCCCTACTGCACTATGATTGTTCGCCGCAAAGACTGCGTCGATTAACTGTTTGAGGAGTGCAACCGTGGCATTAGCTATTTTCGATCTGGATAACACCCTGCTGGCCGGCGACAGCGACCATGCCTGGGGCGAATTTTTGGTCGAGCAGGGACTGGTTAACCGCGCTACGTACAAGCAAGCCAATGACAAGTTCTATCAGGACTACCTGCACGGCACCCTGGATATATATGCCTATCAAACCTTCGCCCTGGAGCCGTTAACCCGATTCGAACCCGAACAACTGGTGCAGCTACATCAGCAGTTCATGCAACTCAAAATTGCCCCGATCATGCTCAGCAAGGCCATCGACCTCTTGGCTCAGCACCGTCAGGCGGGCGACTTCCTACTCATCATCACCGCCACCAATCGCTTCGTCACCGGCCCTATCGCCGAGCTGCTGGGGGTCGACGACATCCTGGCCACCGAGCCCGAAGTGATCGATGGCCGTTACACCGGCAACCTGATCGGCACGCCCTGCTTCCAAGAGGGTAAGGTCGTACGTCTCAACCAGTGGCTGGATGATCACGATCACGACCTGAGCGGCAGCTACTTCTACAGTGATTCGCGTAACGACATCCCACTCTTGGAGCGGGTCGACCACCCGGTAGCGGTCGACGCCGATGCCGCCCTGGCCGAGCATGCACTCGCCCAGGGCTGGTCGCTCATCAGTCTAAGGTAGCCAGAACGCATTCACGAGGCGCCCCGAACCCTGACCGGCCGACTGGTTGGCTGGCGCTAACTAACCGGCAACACCCGAACAAACATCGATTTGAGATAATCGGTCTCTGGTATTGCCGGGTGTACCGGATGATCCGGACCCTGGTGACCCTGTTCGATGATCTGTGCTTGCCGGTCCATCTTGCGGCTGCCCGAGCGAATGATCTCCACCAACCGATCACGCTGTAGATGCATCGAGCAAGACGCCGATACCAGCAAACCATCACGCGCCAACAACCCCATCGCCAGTTCGTTGATGCGCTGGTACGCCTGCTCGCCATTGCGCATATCCTTGCGTTTTTGAATAAATGCAGGCGGATCGACCACCACCACATCAAAACGCTCGGCTTCTGCTTTTAGCTGTTTGAGCCCTTCGAAGGCATCACCCTGAAGGGTCGAAACCCGCTCAGCTACGCCATTGAGCTGCGCATTTTGCTCTACACAGTCGAGCGCACTCGCCGACGCATCCAGACAGATCACCCCGGAAGCACCGGCAGCGGCGGCCTGCACCCCCCAGCCACCAATATAACTGAATACGTCCAATACCCGCTTACCGGTCACATACTGCTGCAACCGGGCGCGGTTCATGCGGTGGTCGTAAAACCAGCCGGTTTTCTGACCGGTTTTGACCGGCGCCAGAAATTTCACCCCGTTCTCCTCCAGCGGTGCAAAATCAGGAACCTCGCCGATAACGGTTTCGACATAGCTCGACAGCCCCTCCAGCGCACGCATCTTGCCATCGTTGCGCAGCAGAATCGCCGCAGTAGGGATCACCTGCTGCAGCGCCTCGATGATCGCACCCTTGACGGCCTCCATACCTGCGGTGGAGATCTGCACCACCAGTAGCTCATGGAACCGATCCACAACCAGCCCCGGCAGACCATCACTGTCACCGAAAACCAAGCGATAACAGTCAGTAGAAAAACAACGCTGGCGTAACGACAGCGCGATTTTCAACCGATGTACCAGCAGCGACTTGTCCAACATGCAGCGGCTATCGCGACTGACCAGACGCCCGCAGATCAAGTTATTGGGGTTCAGGTAGGCCACCCCCAAGGGCTTGCCTCCGGCCTGCTCCACCACCACTTGCTCCCCCACCTGAAACCGTTTCAGCGAGGTCAGAGCCGTATCCACTTCGTTACTATAAATCCACAGATGACCGCCACGCAGGCGAGCGTCGGACTTAGGTTTGAGACGCAGAGTTTGTAGAGCCATGAACAGTTCCTTGGGGCGCTAAGCCCGATGACCCGCGCCTGTTAGCGCGCAGTCGATACAGAAAACAAACAGCCCCGCGTCCTTAACGAGCGCAGGGCTGAAATTCTTACATCTGATCCCCACCCATGATGGGCAGGGGCAAAGCGACCTATTAGCCCGAATTTTTCACAAAGGCGCTAAAACAGACCTGTAACACGGATGTTTACTGAACCTATGCTTATATTAGCCAGTCACACATTGTTACCGGTAGTGCTGATCCCTTCATGAAATATCCGAGTTAAGCGTCAGCTTCGCACAATTCGCCATATTCTGCAGCGCCAAGCAGATCCTCTAGCTCAGCGCTGCTGGTGACTTTAACCCGGAAGAACCAGCCATCACCATAGGGATCAGAATTAGCCAATTCGGGAGAGTCCTCCAGATCGCCATTGACTTCAACCACCTCCAGACTGATCGGCGCATAAAGATCCGAAGCGGCCTTAACCGACTCCACCACGCCCAGATCGTCACCGGCAGAAAAGCTGTCTCCCACGTC
>SDWN01000216.1 GCA_004195305.1 Neptunomonas sp.
AGATGTGTATAAGAGACAGGTCTGTACCGCCAGCTCCTGCTCAACCTGGATACGCGTCTGTTCGGCCTTCTTACGCTCCTCTTCCTGAACCTTCTGGGTTTCCGCTTCTTCGCGGGCGCGAATGGTCAGAATTTCGCGTTGTTGCTTAGCTTCGGCATCGGCTTGCTGGCGCTCCAGAGCCAGCAGCGCCTCAGTGGTTTCTACATCCTTTTTCTTGATCGCCAGCTGTTCGTCTCGCTCTAGCACGTTAGTACGAACGTTTTGCAGGGCGGTCAGTTCGGTAATTTTTTTAATGCCTTCAGCATCTAGGATATTGCTGGGATCCAGCGATGCTTTAGGGGTTTGCTCCAGATAGTCGATAGCAACATCTTCAAGGATATAGCCGTTAAGATCATCGCCGATCACTTCGATAATTTTTTCTCGGAAGCCAAGACGGTTTTCAAACAATTGCACAAAATCGATCTGCTTGCCGACGGTCTTTAGTGCTTCTGAGAACTTGGCCGCGAACAGGTCATAGACGGCTGCTTTATCCGATGCCCGTTCAGCGCCAATGGACTTGGCCACGCGCAATACGTCTGCGGCCGTTTCGTTAACGCGCAGATAAAAAGCCACGGTGATATCCGCACGCATATTATCGGCACAGATCAAACCATCCTTGGCACGACGGTCAACCTCCAGCGTGATCAGGGATATCTTCATCATCTCTTTCTTGTAGATGATGGGATAAACCAGAGCCCCGGTGAAATGAACCTTGGGTTTTGAACTCATATCGTTGACGATCAATGCGGTTCCCTGAGCAACTTTGATGTAGAACGCTTTAAACAGCCCTGCTAACCCCAGTAATACAATAAAAAAGATACCCACACCGGTGGCCACCGGCATCAGTACAGACAAATCGGCCATAATTGTTACTCCGTGTATTTGATCAGGTTGTAGGTTAACAAGGGGTTACCGGGAGAACGCTTCTTCTGAGATCACCTGGTAGGTGTATTCCTTTTGGCGGTATTCCAGCAACACGACGCGGTCACCTCTTTTGAACACAGTATCGTCTAACGATCTGACTTTAAGAATCAAACCGGCACCGCCGTCGTCCAGTGTCGCTTCGCCAAAATTGTGATCCACTCTTGAGGTCCGCACGATGGCAACCTGGCCGAGGATCTCGGTATGGGTTTGTTGCCCGGCCTTTTTAAATAATGGGCGCAATGGGCTGATGACAATGGCGGTAATCCATGCCGAGGCATACAGCGTCACCGCGATGACAACGCACCCAGCCAGGTAATGAAACACCCCGTCCGGCACCCCGGTAAACAGGAAGTGAACCGAAAAATAACTGATTAACCAGCCAAACAAACCGATGAAAGATACGATAACGGTAACCGGCACATCGTTCAGGCCAAATTTAAGCATTAGTCCCGCGAGCGTATCTGCGCTAGAAAAGGGCGTCCCCTGGTTGGACGGTAGATTTGCATCGGCCTCTGGCAGGTCGAAATCCAGGATGTCGATGTCAATAAAGCCCAGCACGGCCACCAACCAGTACAGTACGCAGATAGCCAGAATAAAGGTGAAAATGACAGTAGGAAAGGACGAAATGTTTTGGTAGAACGGATCCATCCCTTGGTGCAGAAAAATCGCAAACATACCCCAGTTCCTTTAGACGGCAGTTGATCAGCGAATCATAAAATACTACTAAAAAAACACTAAAATACTGCTAAAAAGTGCGATAAGTCGCCCAAGTAACGTGGCTTTTAATGATGCGCCAGTAAATCAGAATGAGTAATAAAAAAAAAGCATTTTCTGTTCGTCCTGGCGCACTGTGCCGGTGCCGGTTAGGTTCCCTAATGACCGGTATTCTTGGATTTTGAACGACCATCATTGATGGCGCATAAGATGCCAGCCAGCGCCCCAAAGATATGGGACTCGATCGATACGCTCGGAGTGCTCATCAGAAATCCGAACACCATGCCGCCGTAGAAAACAAACACTGCCATCGCTATCACGATGGCTTTCAGGTCACGCTTTACGTAGCCATAGGCCAGCAGATAGGCCCAAAGTCCAAAGATGAGACCCGAGGCTCCGATATGGTAAGCATTACGACCGAACAGCCAGACCAGTAAGCCGCCGAGCAGGGTGACGGTGATGCCAACGCGTAACAGGCGGCCCGTACCGTAGAGGCTGACCAGGAACGATAAAACGAACAGCGGGATACTGTTGGCGACTATATGCCACAGACTGCCATGTAGTAGTGGGGCGGTGATGATACCAACCAATCCGGACGCTTGCCGGGGAAGGATGCCCCAGGAGCGCAGGTCGAATCCGGGGATGATCGCCTCGATTAAAAAGATGCTCCAGATTAACACCAGAAGATAGGTTGGAATCTGTAGCCTGGTTTTAAGAGATTCAACCATCGGAACGTCCCGCCTCTTTGAGTTCTTCAATTAACTCCCAGCTGATGTTACGCACCTTCAGTACATACATGATCTGCAATAATAATTGTGCACCCAGGATGCCCCTTGAGACTTTCTGGCGCAGGTTGTCAGGCGTCTGCTGGGTACCAATAATGCTCAGCTGCTGGCTTAGCGTGGCATAGTCTACCCCTTTCTTCTGCATCTCCGACCGAATCAGCGAGCGTACCGTGCCAGCCCACTGTGGACTGTTGAGAAACTGCACACGCCTGGGGTTTTCATCTTTCATATCTGGCAACCCTGGAAAAAAGTTGATGTCGTTGTAGACTTAATGCTCTAAGAAAGTGCTCTCTCAGTCAAGCCAAATATGTATTTGTGAAATATGCTTCACAAATGCAACTTGACGTTGACATGAGTGATTAATGGAATTATTGTTGATTCTGTCTTTAAGTTTTACAAACGAGGAAATGTGATATGGCTTGGAGTCTTGAGGAACTGAATACACTACTGGAAAAGCAGGAAGGCCTGAGTGTGTCAAAAGAGGGGGGCGCGATCTTTATCAGCAATGAAGATGGTATCGATGCGTTCATTACCGTCAGTGGCGAGCAGCTGCTGGTGGAGTCTCTGCTCTGTCCTGTTGCTCAGATCCGTGACACGGCGGCTTTTGATGCTCTGATCCTGCGCACCCATAAAAACGTTTTTCCATTAACGACTGTTGGTATTACCACGATTGGTGATGACGAGTACTACGCAGCCTTTGGCGCACTGTCGTCCGAATCAAAAGCAGACACGGTGATGATCGAAATCGACACCCTGTTTCTGAACATAGAAGGGATGTTGGAGTTCTTTGAAGAGTTCTTAACTGAACCCGTATCCCTCTCAGTCTGATATAAAGGAGGCTCATTATGAGCGTTTGGACAAGATTATTTTCTGCCCTTAAGGGCAACGTCAACGATGCCGCCGAAGCGGTTGCTGATACCCAGGCACTCACTATACTGGATCAGGAGATGCGTGAGACTCGCGATGAGATTCGTAAATCAGAGCAATCACTGACCTCTATCGTGGCGAAAGAGAAGTTATCTCAACACAAAGTCGCTGACTTGCAAAAAGCCGTCACCGAGCATGAAGGTTTTGCCGTTCAGTCGATGGAAAAAGGTGACGACGCACTGGCGCTGGAAGTGGCTGAAAAAATTGCTCAGCTGGAGTCCGAGCTGGATGCCGAGCAGCAGTTCCTCAGTCAGGTCTCGGCCTCGGTGGTGCAGTTGCGAAAGTCCCTGAAGGATTCTAAAAACAACCTACGGTTGATGCAGCAGCAGGTAGATACCGTAAAAGCGACGGCCTCTGTTCAGAAAGCGCAGGAGGGGCTTTCATCCCATCACCTGAATACTAACTCACGGATGAAAACAGCCGCCGAATCACTGGAACGACTGAAAAATAAACAAGCTCACCGCAGCGCGGAAATTGAAGCCGCACGCGAAATGGCGTCCCAGGAAGACGGTACTGATCTGCAGGCAAAGCTGAAAAGCGCGGGTATTACCGGCAGCGGCGGGGC
>SDWN01000221.1 GCA_004195305.1 Neptunomonas sp.
GCTTGAGCAGCGTGTAGGCTTTGGCCTGGGCATCGGTGACCGTCTCCCCCAGTGCCGTGGCGCAGAGCACGCGGCCTCCGGCGGTCACTACCTGGCCGTCTTGATTGGCGGTGCCGGCGTGAAACAGCTTGCTACCTTCGGCTTCAGTGGTCGGCAGGCTGATGACGTCACCCTTGGGGTAGTCGCCAGGGTAGTTATTGGCGGCCAGGACCACGCCTACGGCTGGGCGTGGATCCCAGTCGGCGTGGGTCTGATCCAGCTTCTTTGCCAGTGCCGCCTGGCACAGTTCGACCAGGCTGGACTTGAGTCGCATCAGGATCGGTTGGGTTTCGGGATCGCCGAAACGGCAGTTGTACTCGATGACCTTGGGGGTGCCATCCGCCATGATCATCAGCCCTGCATACAGGAAGCCGGTGTAGTCATTACCTTCGGCAGCCATGCCGCGGATGGTGGGCATGATCACTTCGTTCATGACCCGGGCGTCGATCTCAGGCGTGACCACGGGTGCCGGGGAGTAGGCGCCCATGCCGCCAGTATTGGGGCCCAAATCGCCATCCAGGGCGCGTTTGTGATCCTGGCTGGTGGCCATCGAGAGCACGTTGCTACCGTCGGCGATAACGATGTAGCTGGCCTCTTCACCGTCAAGAAACTCTTCGATGACGACGCGGCAGCCTGCTTCGCCGAAGGCGTTGCCCGATAGCATGTCCTGAACTGCAGTTTCGGCCTCGGGCAGGGTCATCGCCACGATCACACCTTTGCCCGCAGCCAAGCCGTCGGCCTTAATTACAATCGGCGCGCCTACCTTGCGCAAGTAGGCTAGCGCAGGCTCGACTTCGGTGAAGTTCTGGTAGAAGCCGGTTGGGATTTGATGCCGTGCCAGAAAGTCCTTGGTAAACGCTTTGGAGCCTTCCAGTTGGGCCGCACCGGCGCTGGGGCCGAATACTGCCAGGCCTGCAGCCTGGAATTTATCGACCACGCCAGCAACCAGTGGCGCTTCGGGTCCGATGATCGTCAGATCGATCGCATTGGTCTTAGCAAAGGCGATTTGAGCATCGGCATCCATCACATCGATGGCGACATTTTCCAGTTTAGATTCCAGCGCGGTACCGGCGTTTCCGGGGGCGACAAAAACCTGGCTGACACGGGGGTCTTGAGCCGCTTTCCATGCCAGAGCATGCTCGCGACCACCGCTACCGAGTACCAATACTTTCATGGCTATTCCTTAAAATCAGCAGACTGGGTTTAAATCAGTCAAAATCTTTGTGTTTGAGGGTGATGCAACGCGTAGTAGCGTCGCACTCCATCAATGGCGGAAGTGGCGCATCCCGGTGAACACCATGGCGATTCCGGCTTCGTTGGCTGCGGCGATCACTTCTTCGTCGCGCATCGAGCCACCAGGCTGAATCACGGCGACGATGCCTGCAGCCGCAGCGGCATCGATGCCGTCGCGGAACGGAAAGAATGCATCCGAGGCCATGACCGAACCGGGGACTTCCAGGCCTTCGTCGGCGGCTTTGATGCCGGCGATCTTGGCGCTGTAGACACGGCTCATCTGACCTGCACCCACACCGATGGTCTGGCCATCCTTGACATAGACGATGGCGTTGGATTTAACGTACTTGGCAACCTGCCAGGCGAACAGCAGATCGCGCAGCTGCTGATCAGTCGGGGCGCGTTCGGTGACTACCTTGAGCTCGCTGGCTTCGACCATGCCCAGATCGTTGTCCTGCACCAGCAGGCCGCCGTTGACGCGTTTGAAGTCGAACGAATTGGCGCGCTCGTCACTCCATTCGCCACATTCAAGCAGGCGCACATTAGGCTTGGCGGCGATCACATCGGAAGCGCCCTGGGATACCTTGGGAGCGATGATCACCTCGACAAACTGACGTGCAACGATCGCTGTGGCGGTGGCTTCATCCAGCTCGCGGTTAAATGCGATGATACCGCCGAACGCGGATGTCGGATCGGTTTGGAATGCCAGGTTATAGGCTGCCAGAATGTTGTCACCGATGGCGACGCCACAAGGGTTGGCGTGCTTAACGATGACACAGGCGGGCTCGCGGAACGGCTTTACGCACTCCAGTGCGGCATCGGTGTCGGCCACGTTGTTAAATGACAACTCTTTACCCTGTAGCTGATGGGCGGTGGCTACGGAGGGCTCAGCGGGGTTTTGCTCCACATAGAAGGCGGCACGCTGGTGCGGGTTCTCGCCGTAACGCATCTCCTGCGCCTTGATAAACTGAGTGTTGAAGGTGCGTGGGAAGTTAGAGGGGGTGTCACTGTCGTGATCAATCCGATTACCCAGGTAGTTGGCAATGGCACCGTCATAGGCCGCGGTATGCTCGAAAGCCTGCACCGCGAGGTCGAAACGGGTGTGCTGGAACAGCTGCCCCGCATTCGCCGTCATTTCGTTGAGCACGCGGTCGTAGCACGCAGCGTTCACGACGATGGCGACAAAAGCGTTGTTTTTGGCTGCCGAGCGGACCATGGTCGGGCCGCCGATATCGATGTTTTCGATCGCTATCGGCAGGGTGCAGTCGGCACGGGCGATGGCCTCTTGGAACGGGTACAGATTGACTACCACCATGTCGATCGGCTTGATGCCATGCTCGGCCATCACCGCATCGTCCTGGCCGCGACGGCCGAGAATGCCACCGTGTACTTTGGGGTGCAGGGTCTTAACCCGGCCGTCCATCATCTCGGGAAACTGGGTGTAGTCGGAGACTTCGACCGCTACGATCTGGTTGTCGCAGAGCAGCTTGTAGGTGCCGCCCGTGGAGAGGATCTCTACCCCCTGGGCGCTAAGTCCCCGGGCGAACTCGACGATGCCGGTTTTGTCAGACACGCTGATCAGGGCGCGGCGAATCTTGATCGGATTGATGGTTTCAGGCATGGATGGGTACGTCTCAACTAGAAGGGTTGGGGATACGTGAATAGGGGTTACGGCGCGCTTACAGCAGTCCGTACTGTTTCAGCTTCTTACGCAGGGTGCCGCGATTAAGCCCCAGCACCTCGGAGGCCCGGGTCTGGTTGTCGCGGGTGTAGAGCATCACGGCTTCGAGCAAGGGCGCTTCAATTTCGCTCAGGACCAGGTCGTAAACGTTGCTGGCGGGCTGGCCATCGAGCTGTTTGAAATAGTGATCGAGCGCTTCTGCCACGCTTTGGCTCAAGCGCTTGGGCTGGATCTGCTCGTTGGCCGCGCTGGTAGAAAGTTGTAGAGGAATGTCTGATTCGGTCACGGTGCTGGTACTGCCTAAAGTCATGAGGTTTATGCCGCTTGAATGCTAAGTCGGTAGTGGGTAAAAAAATCGCCAATAGCCGAGAGTTGTTGATAAGGATGTTCGAGAGAATTAAATTGAGCACGGAAAGCTTTTGGAGCGTTGTTGTCGAGCAGCGTCGACAGATACCAGCCGACGTGTTTGCGGGCGATTCTGGTTCCCAGATAATCACCGTAGAAGGCATGCAGTGCCTGCAAATGACTTTTTATCGAGGTCTCTATGGTATCGGTTGAAGGTGCCGCGAGGTGCTCCCCGGTCTTTAGGTAATGCTTGATCTGGGCGAAAATCCAGGGCTGGCCCTGGGCCGCACGACCGATCATAACCGCATCTGCGCCGGTGTAGTCCAGCACTCGTCGGGCGTTGTCGGCAGAGCGTATATCACCGTTGGCAAACAGCGGTATCGAGATTACCTGGCGAATTTTGGCAATGGTGTCGTACTCGGCTGCACCGCTAAATCCGCAGGCACGGGTGCGGCCGTGTACGGCCAGCGCGGCGATGCCACTCTGTTCGGCAATGCGGGCGATACGGGTGCCGTTACGATTATCGGTATCCCAGCCGGTGCGAATTTTCAGTGTGACCGGCACCTCGACGGCGGCCACGACCCTTTCAAGGATCGCTTGGACTAAGCCTTCGTCACGTAGGAGGGCTGATCCGGCCGCCTTGTTGCACACTTTTTTGGCAGGACAGCCCATATTGATATCGAT
>SDWN01000225.1 GCA_004195305.1 Neptunomonas sp.
GACCTATGGTCATGAAACCACCAATTTAGAAACATCCAAGCAGATCTACCGACTGAGTTGGCGGTCTGTAGTCCGGAACGAGGCTAACCGGGGGCGCCTAATCGCCACCGGCTACTCTTGCCGATCACAGGTCAAACGGATAGATGGACAGCGGTTGCCGCATCCAATGCAGGCCCTTCTCGGCCTGCTGAACCGCTAAACCGTTCAGTCTATGCAGGCACTCATTGTCGGATCGCAACCCTTATGGGCATATCCGCTATCAACAACCAGCTTCGGAGATGTCTGCTTTCTGGATTCGAACAACTAGAAACACTTGGATAGGAGCAAGCACTAAATGTCGGCTAAGTCGATATGGCTGTAAAACATACCTCCCGAAAGGGAGTACCCCAAGCACCTACTAGAAATAGCGTGTGGCATTGTGACTGCCAAGCACTCCATGAACCTGCTTCATAATGTGGCGCAGTGGTAGAGTCAGTGGCGCCGACTGCTTTGTAGATAAAGCTGCCATACAATGAAGTAGGCTTGAGCAGCTGCCTACGGGTCTTAACACCCCAAAGGGGGCTCTTAGACACTGCCCTGTAACAAAACTAAAAGATGTGTTGTTATACAGTGTATTTAGCAGCGCTAGGGAACATGCGATTAAGTCCCTGTGATGAGATAATGCCCGTCATTGCTCTTTGATGGGATGAACCATGGAACACCAGCTCAGCTTTGCCGACAGCGAGTACCAAAACAAACGCCGCCAGACCCGCAAAGAGAAGTTTTTCGAACGGATGGAGACGTTGATGCCTTGGCAACGATTGGCGTCAGTCATTGAGCCGTATTACCCCAAGCCAGGTAATGGCCGCCGTCCTTATCCCTTGATGACGATGCTGCGTATTCACTGTATCCAGCAATGGTACAGCCTGAGCGATCCGGCCATGGAGGACGCGCTCTACGAAATCGTCTCGATGCGGCTGTTTGTAGGCCTATCATTGGATGGTGCGATCCCCGACCATACTACGATTATGAACTTCCGCCACTTGCTGGAACGCCATGGTTTGGCGCGCAAGATCTTTAAGGAGGTTAGTGACTGGCTAAGCGAGGCTGGCGTGTTGGTCAAAGAAGGCACGCTGATGGATGCCACGATTATCGAAGCACCCAGCTCTACCAAGAATAAAGCCGGGGAACGTGACCCTGAGATGCACCAGACCAAGAAAGGCAATCAATGGCACTTCGGATGTGCGACCTGAAAGTCGCATGTATTTCTGTTTCGCAGGGTACGTTTACCTGACGAAACCGGTTGTTTCACCAACCGTTCCCTACCCGGACGTGCGGAGCCGGTAACAGCACCGTGCGAAGCTTCGGGGACAATGTAACCGCCGATTCAGTCGGTATGTCGACCCGTGAGGCAAGACATAATCTGCCAGCATCAAGGCGGAAAGGAGCTAGGGACGAGCGGTTACGGCCAACAGATGTGAATCTCTTATAAACGTCGTCATGCCAGACAAGCCAAAGATGCTGATAGGCTTGAACCAAAAGGTGTGCGGTCAGGTATGGGCTCTTTCCGATAGTCCATCGTGAATGCTGTACCGCCGGCGAAATGGAGAGGTCCGCCCCGCTCTGAAATATATGTGGAACAGGGTAAGCCCGTAGCGCGGCCATAATCGGCAGGTGAACTGTAAGGAACACTGTTAGTACTGCGGGTAAAGGAATGTGGAAAAAGCGAAGGCCTCTCTGTAATCGAGAGGATACGGGTTGAAATATCATCCGGCGCGAAAGCGAGCAGACTTCCACTGGGTCTTTCATGGCGAGATAACTTGAGTAATCGTTTAACGAAGGAAAGCAGATGACGGTACCAGAAACCCAAGTACAAACGGCGGTCTCGGGTACTGGTGCACCTTCGCACCCCGAACAGGTATGGCTTCAGATACTGGAGACAAATCGAGAAGGAAGTGAGACGACCCCAAGTGCGTATCGCCAAGGCAGCGCTAGATATATTCCGTAGTGAGGCCCGGTCTCATTGAGGCTGTTGGAAGGCTTGAGCCGTATGAGGGGTGACTCTCACGTACGGTTCTTAGGGGAGGATGGTGTGGCAACACACTGTCCTTACCCGACTGAAAGCCCATATCGGCGTTGATGCCAGGACCGGACTAACGCACAGTTTTACGACTACGGCGGCCAATGAGCACGACCTCAATCAAGCTGAGAATTTACTGCATGGTGATGAGGACTTTATCTTCGCCGATGCCGGTTACCGTGGCGCACAGAAGCGAGAAGAACTTAAAGGTGTTGAGGTCGACTGGCATATCGCAGAGCGGCCAGGAAAAGTGAGAGCTTGGAAGAAGCACCCTAGAATCAACAAAGTTCTGATCAATATTGAATACATGAAAGCCAGTGTGCGAGCCAAGGTTGAGCACCCGTTCCGGATCATCAAATGTCAGTTCGGGTTCACCAAGGCGCGTTATCGAGGCATTGCCAAGAATGACAGCAAGCTGGCTATGCTGTTTGCTCTGGCGAATATCGTTAGAGTGGGGCAAATGGCCAAAACGTAGGGTCAGTGCGTCTGGATGCTGGGAAATTGGCATGCAGGCACTGAAAATCGAACAGTAATTGGGTGTTTATCCGACAAATCGACCTTGGTAGGCCGATATGGTTAAAAAGCGGGACTTAATCGCACTTTCCCTAACGTTGTAGCCATTGGCGGCACAGCTATTCAGTGCTTCGTTAGCTAATGCTTGGGCTGTCGCCAATGGTAAGTAATGCTGGCTGGGTAATTCAGCGGATTGGGCTTGCACACCGGTCGTCAGAGCGTAAGCGGTCGTTGTGCAGATCAGTATCTTTTTTATCGTGTTCATGGCTGTTTCCTATCGGGTGATTGAGATGGATCGAGCATAAACGCGTAGCCTTTCGCCAGCCTTACATCATCATTACAGTTTTGAAAGGTTATCCGTGATTGCGTGCCAGAAAACCAAGTCGGTGATAAATTGACGCCATGAAACTACTGATCATCGAAGACGACAAAAAAATATCCAGTTACGTTGCCAAGGGGTTCCGTGAGAGCGGCGCATGCGTCGACACAGTCGCCGATGGCAGCGATGGCTTAGACTTGGCACTCGAGGGGAGTTATGACCTGGCCATTGTCGATGTAATGCTACCGGGCCGGGATGGCCTGTCGGTGATCGAGGAGATGCGCGCACGTGGCCTGTCGACACCGGTGATCGTACTCAGCGCTAAGCGCTCGGTGGAAGATCGGGTGCGAGGGCTTGAAACCGGGTGCGATGATTATCTAACCAAACCCTTTTCTTTTACCGAGCTTCAGGCTCGAGCACAGGCGCTGCTGCGGCGAGCCCAGCCCTTGGGTGGCGGTGAACAGATTCAAACGGCGTTGAGTTTTAAAGACTTGCGACTCGATGTTGTGCGTAAGACGGTAACCCGTGGAGATCAACGTATCCTTCTACAACCGAGAGAGTTTCAGTTACTCGAGTATTTGCTCCGCAATCCTGGACGTGTGCTCTCTAAAACGCTGATTCTAGAACATGTCTGGGAGTACAGTTTCGATCCCCAGACTAACGTGGTGGATGTCCTTGTTTGTCGACTGCGAAGCAAGGTTGACAAGGATTTCTCAATTAAACTGCTGCATACCCTCAGAGGGGTCGGTTATGTTCTCAAGACTGATTAATCGACTTCGACATAATACTGCCCTTGATCTCACATTGCGCTTTGCTCTGCTGTTTTTGCTTTCTTAGGATTTCAACTGAGAGACAAGAGTACGACGACTTCAGAAGATGCTGCATCTGAAGAGAGTGAAGAAAAAATGGAGGAAATCAGAAAACCTGAAAGCATTATACCTCTGTTACAAGTGGATCCCATTGAACTTGAGTTTGGCTATGGTATTATACCACTGGCAGATCCAAATCAGGGAGGCGATTTATTTGATCGGCTTGTTATGATAAGACGTCAAATTGCACTTGAACTTGGTGTTGTCATTCCAATGATCAG
>SDWN01000534.1 GCA_004195305.1 Neptunomonas sp.
GGAGTCACAGCTCCCCAGCAGCAGTGTGGCTAATGCCAGCAGCATCCCTGACCAGCGCCGGGTCATCGCGCGGCATCTCCTCTCTTGCGTAAGATACTTTTGCTTAAGGCGCTCCTGCTTAAGACTCCCGTCCTTAAGCCGCTCTTAGCTAAGGCGCGCGGCGCTAAGATCACCCCAAAATAGACGCGAAGGTCCCGCAACAGACCACTACTTCGCTGTGTTATCACCGTATCTCCCCTTATTACTTCGGAACAACAAATAGTGCGTCTTTGGCGTGGCGATCCAACGCCTCTCTAGGTTTCATTGTAGGTGCATTTTTCAGCGTAAGACGTTGTTTTTGCCCCCGGCTACTGAAATAAGCCGCCTCGGCGGTCACCTCGTCCAGGCGCCAGCCCTCGAGCAGATCCCCGGGGCGCATCCGCCGCAGTTTGTGGTCGCGCTTGCCTTTGAGGAGCACGATTTGCTGGCCCTCGGCAATAACAATCCCTTCGATCAGATACCTCAGCGTGACGGCAGCGACACTGCTCTTGTGCTTTTCGGGCGGTTTGCGGCCGTGGATAAACAGCGGCCGTGCCAAGATTTCGCTGTAAGCGCTCAGCGGCGTCGGTGTCACGAGCGGCTCCAGAGCCTCCAGCGGCTGTGGTTGCAGGGCAGCGGCAGGCGCGTCAAGGGCCGGCTCAGGCGGGTACAACTGACCTGCCAGCGCCACGGCAAAGAGTCCGCACAGCGGCAGCAACAGCCAGGTCAGGCGATCAGCCGGGAAACCCCTCATGGCTCATCCAGCTTCATATAGCCGGCCAGGGCGAAGCGCACATCCAACTCAAGACGCTGATCACCCCGCTGCGCCGACCCCTTGGTCAGTCCCCGCAGCATCACCTGCCCCAGAAACAGCGCCGGGCGGCCATTTTCCAGGGCGTGGAACAGTTTCACCAGATTCTCCAGCGAGCTCCTCATCTTGACGTTGATGCTGATCCGGACAAAATGCTCCTCCTGTCGCAACGGATTAACCCGCATGCTGATCAAACGTCCGCCGCTGGATGCGATCTTTCCCTTGGCGATCTGTTGCAGGGCCGCGACCGCCAGGGCCGTGGTTTTCTGATTTAAATAGGCGTCATCCACGGAACGCTGCTGGCGGGCCTGGGCGTACTGCTGCTCCAACCCGGCTCGACCGGCAGCCATTCCCCGGTACTTGTCGAGGCGATAGCGCATCTCCTCGATCTGCGCCTGAACCTCGCGCTTGGCCGCTGTCAGGGGCAGCATAACCGCACTGAACAGCAGACAGACGAGCAGTGTCAGCAACCCGAGAGCCAGCACCCGAGAACGCTGCGAGCGGGTCAGAGTAACTATCACGGCGATCTGACCTCCACCAATTCCGCCGACAGATGATAACGTTCGCTATCGGTACGAAGGTCCTGAGTGACCGGAGAGCGGAACTTAACCCGGTGCAACAGCGGCGAATTTTCGAGCATTTGCACCACGGTCGCCGCCTCAGCGGCTTGTCCCTGCAGCAGCACCTCTTGGTCCTGCAGTTGCAGCTGCTGAACCCAGGTATCGTCGGGCAAAATCAGGGTCAGTTCCTGGAGGATATCCAGTTTCTTGATCTCGCTGCTGTGTTTTTCCGCCAGATAGGAGATATCACGCCGCAATTCCTGCAGTTTCTTGCGCAGCGTCTGGGCCTCCTGGGCCTGCGCATGAGCGCTCTGTAACAGGGGCTCGAGCCGCGCCGCCTGCGCCTTCAGCTGATACAGAGGCAGCAGCAACCAGGCCGCCAGCAGGCCCACGGCGGTGACCAGCAAGACCACGTTGATCAGCTGCGACAGCCGCCATCCACGGTGGCGTTGCGCCTGGGGCAGCAGGTTGATATCCGCCATATCGGAGCCATCGGGCTGGGCCAGGGTGACTTGTTCTGGGAGGATACCCAGCGCATGTAGCTGCGCCAGCAGCGGATCGAGATAGCTCCGGGGACAGAGCAGCAGCTCCACCTGCAGCCGCGTGCCCGCCGTATCCCGCTGCAGCACCCGATGAGCCGAGTAAACCTGCTCCCCCCGGAAGGGGGTGAGGCGGTCCAGCTCGTAGCAGAGCACAGCGGCGAGGTTGTCTTCGGCGGCCAGCGGCAGCCACACCAATCGATGCAGCGTCTGCTCGGGCGGCAGTAACAGGATACTCTGCAACGACTTCACTCGCTGCCGCGCCTGTTCGCCCTCAGCATCAGCCAGGGAGGGGGTGCCGGGGTAGGCGTTGGAGCCTAGGCGCACCAATCTGACGGTCTGGCCATCCACCCCCAGCCAAGCGCGGGGCTGGCTAAAAGGTGCGCCCTGCCGCAACCAGTCTGGCAGCGCGCCGATCAGCTCGTGGTGCCACCAGCGCCACAAGCGTCGGGCTCTGCCAGCCAGCCCCTGGGACAAAAACATGCTAGCCCTGCTCCATTGTTATAGCTCCCCGAGCTTCGTTCCAGGATACGATTCGATAATCCCCAGCCCCCTGTTCATAGGCAACCCCGACCTCCAGGTAGGCGCTTGCGCCCCCTTGGGAGCGAGCCTCAACCCGGATCAGATAGACCGGGCTGGCGGATGCCAGGGCCCATCCGGGGTGACGATCCGCCATAACCTGTTCGTAGGAAGCATGGTTCTGGTCACGGGATAAAATCAAGTCGCTGACCAATTTTTCATTGCCTCCGGTTAATAATCGCAGCATCTGCCCATCGGCGGCAGCGGGGTTAACCCCGTCCTGTCCCGAATGCACAGTGACATAGGGCCGCACCCTGGCGTAGAGGTTGGCGCTCATGCCGAGCAGCTGCAGCAATTCGTCCTCACGCTCGAAATTGGCGTCTTTAGCACCATAGGCGCGTCCCGCCAACCGGTAGGCTCGATCTTCGGCACCGTTGAGGCGCACCAAATCATTGCTGTCACGCCAGTCCAAGAGGGTATCGACCAGAGCATCACGCTGCGCCAGTGGCAGCTCAAGATGCTGAAATAACAGCGACAGCAGTGACCGCTGGGCATTATTGAGATCGATAAAACCGCTGGCATTCTGCACCCTGATCCTCAGTTCACCGGCCTCCGAGTCCTCCCGGTTGGCGGCGCCATCGAAGCGCCAAGTGCGCTCAGAGGGCGGCTGCAGCACCTCAAAAATAGCTCTGGACAGTCCCGCTTGGGCAAGCTGCCGGGCACGGGTGGCTTGCAGCAGGTTTTTCGTGAGCAGCGTTTCGGTCCGCACCATATAACTGAAACTCCCCGCCAGCAGCGTGATCAGACCCAGCAGCCAGAGCACCGTCAACAGCGCGATCCCGGCTTGAGTCCGGTGGCGCACAGAGCGGTACCCGTAGCGCGGCATAGCGAGACGGCTCATGTTCGCTGCGGCTGCGGTTGCAGGCGCAGCGGCAGGTCGAATTCAGGCCAGCCCGCCTTGGCGGTGAAATTGAGTCGAATCCGGATCAATCGTGGCAACTGCCACTGATGCCGCCACAGGGGGCGCCACTGTTCCAGTTTCGAGGGCGCTAACGCGCCGTAGTAATTCAGTTGCAACGATTCAAGCCCCTCCAACAAGACTACCCGACGCGGGTCGCGCAGCTGGAACGACTGCCGGTCGGGGTCCAGCGGCTGATACAACATCACCAACTGGCGCCCCTCGGCAGCATAGGGATCACCTTCCAGGCGGATCCAGATCTCATGGAGTCCACCTTCGCTGCTAAAAGCCGCCAGCGGAGCGATAAAAACCAGACCATCGCGAGCGCCTCGAAACTGATCCGTATGCCCCTGCCGCAGCGGCGTTGCGCGAGCGCCCACCTTATTTCCCTGCAGCAATGCGCGACCATCCCGAAACTGGGGGTCGCGGCTGATGACCTGACCCAGCTGTTGACGCAGAAACTGGCGCAGGCCGCGCTCCTGCATCAGGTTATCAGCAACGGCCTGCCCCGAGCGCCAGTGATGCATACCCAGACGCAAACCGGAGTATCCCAGTAACAGCATCAACACCA
>SDWN01000768.1 GCA_004195305.1 Neptunomonas sp.
TTGGTCAGCCTGGGCGTGTATCCTCATGACTGGGCCGGAGGGGATGAGGGCGAGCTTGCTTACAGCGATTAACATACGGCGCAATGCGCTTCGCTTATTGTCGCCCTACACCCAGCTCCCTCCTTGTCGTTCGGCAGGGGGGCTGCAGTCACGAATGAACGCTTTAGACCAAGCGGACCTCCCACCCTCGACCGCTAAGAGGCCCTTTCCTGTCCATTGCCAGTGATTCTGCAACCCATGCCCGCTGCAACAATTAACTAATACATAGCCAATAAAAAGGCTATGTACTAATAGTGAGGTCTCTGCTTGTCCCGCGTCACTCTCAACAACGTCCACCAACCTAGTCTTTATAACGTGTGCGGCAGCTGCGGTAGTATCTGCGGGGCTGGCGGCCCCATGATCTCCTCGTCGACGCCAATTTCCAGAATCGCTTCGTAGCGACTTTCCAGGAGTAGCGTCGCTTGATAGCGCTGAATATTCTGTACGTACTGCACCGGTTCATAACCTCGTGCATAGCCGTGTTTAAGGGTTTTGTACCAGTTCGCCTGGGCCAGTTTCGGCAGGTGTTTGGCAACATCATTCCAGCGGTCTGGATTATCACCGGCCGCCTCGGTCAAAATACGCGCGTCTTCCAGGTGGCCGCGACCGACATTATAGGCGGCGAGTGCAAACCAGGTATGATCCGGCTCGGTAATACGATCGGGTATGCGTCGGCGTAGCTTTTGGATATATTTAGCCCCACCAAAGATGCTCTGTTTGGGGTCGGTGCGTTTGCTGACGCCCATCTCGCGGGCGGTGTTTTGGGTCAGCATCATCACCCCGCGAACCCCGGTTGGCGATACCGCTTTGGGGTTCCAGTGCGATTCCTGGTAACCGACCGCGGCGAGCAGTTCCCAGTCCATCGCGTGCGCTTCGGCCGCCTGTTCAAACCAGGCGCGTAGCGCTGGCAGGCGCGTTTGCAGATGCAGACGAAAAGTCAGGTTGTCGACCAGGTTGAGTCGGTGGTCGATCTCAAAGTGTTTTTCTTTCAGGCTTAGAATCAGCTCCTGAGTGGAGTCGTGGCCGAAAAAATCAACCAGACTCAGTTGCAGGCTGGTATCGGATCCCTGCTTTAGCATCCAGGCCACGGGTTGTTGTTCGGCAACAACAAACGCCGTTCGCAGACGAGGAAACAGTGGTTGGTTGACCGCAAAGGCTTCGGCGTCAACGAGGGTGTAGCGGATCTCCCGCTGGTCGACTGCGCGTAACAGATCCAGAGTATCTAGGCCTGCTTCGGCCTGTTGCCAGGGCGGCGGTGAGTCCAGTCGTTGCAAATATTGAGCGTGGTTACTGTTGGCGACGACCTGTATTGGGGAGTCGATCTGTTGCAGTGATTCAGGTGGGCGCTTGCCATCGCCGCTACGGTAGATCAGTAATATCTGGCTATCGAGATAACTTGGGCCGAAATCAAAACGTTCGGCGCGCTCCGGCGTTTGGGTTAAGCCTGCCGCTGCAATATGGACGTTGTTGAGACGTAAAGCCTCGGTGATAGCTTCGATGCCGGGTAACGGGATTATTTTCAGCTGTACTCCTATGTGCTCGGCATAGGCCAGTGCCAATTCGTACTCAAACCCACCGGGTTGTTCCTCTTGAATGTAATAGGTGGTGGGGCTGAGGCGGCTGGCAACACGTAGCTCGTCGTGTTCCTGAATGATCTCCATTTGGGTGCGGGCGCTGTATTCGGTGATGACGGGAACCAGCAGCAGCGCTAGCCCGGTAGCGAGCAGTATGGGTAGCTTGCGAAGCAGTGTCTGTTTCATCTAATCATCATCTCGAGCATCCTTAACGTCCCTTGCATCCTTAACTCCTGCTTCCTTGTATGCCGAACAAGCCTGGCGCCTAAAAAACTCCCCTCGGTGGTAACACGGGGGTGATTCCAGTATCATTTGGCCTCACTTCAAAGGCGGCTCAAAAGGCTTGCTGTTACCCCAGAACTGCTCTTTCAGAGGCTTGAAAACGACATGCTAAAACTGCGTGGCGCCCCCGCTCTTTCCATCTTCCGTCGTCAGAAAATGCTCGCAACCCTGCAGGCTCAGATGCCTCAGATCAGCGCAGTATATGCTGAATACATGCACTTTGCCGAGCTTGATAGCCCGCTTCGTGATCAAGATCAAACCGTATTGGAGACTATTCTGCAGTACGGTCCGAAAGTGGCGGTGGAGGACCCCGCTGGCGAACTGTTTTTGGTGGTTCCCCGGCGCGGCACCATCTCACCCTGGTCGAGTAAGGCCACCGATATCGCCCACAACTGTGGCCTTGCAAGCATCTCCCGACTCGAGCGCGGCGTAGCCTACTACGTCAGCAGCGATGCTGCGATGAGTGATGCCGAGCGGCAAACGCTGACGGCCCTGCTGCACGATCGTATGGTGGAGATGGTGTTGGCTGATGTTGATCAGGCCAGTGAGCTGTTCAGTCATGCGCAGCCCCGGCCGATGAGCCAGGTTGATCTGCTCGGCGGAGGGCGTGATGCCCTGGTGGCTGCCAATAGCCAGCTGGGTCTGGCACTGGCCGAGGATGAGATCGACTATCTGCTCAGCAGTTTTATCGACCTGGGGCGTAACCCCAACGATATTGAATTGATGATGTTTGCCCAGGCAAACTCCGAGCATTGCCGCCACAAGATTTTCAATGCCAGCTGGGATATAGACGGCGAAGAGCAGGAGAAATCGCTGTTTGCGATGATTCGTAACACCTATCAGGTCTCCGGAGACAATGTGCTCTCGGCCTATTCTGATAACGCGGCAGTCATCAAAGGCTCTGTCGGCGGACGCTTCTTCCCCGATCCGCAGACCCAGCAGTACGGGTATACCCAGGAACAGATTCAGATCCTGATCAAGGTTGAGACGCATAACCATCCGACCGCAATCGCGCCGCATTCCGGCGCGGCAACTGGCTCCGGGGGCGAGATCCGCGACGAAGGTGCCACCGGCTTCGGCGGCAAGCCCAAAGCCGGACTTTCCGGTTTTAGTGTTTCCGACCTGAATATACCCGGCTTTCAGCAGCCTTGGGAGTCCCAGTATGGCAAGCCCGAGCGGATCGTCTCGGCGCTGGATATCATGCTCGAGGGGCCCATCGGCGGTGCCGCCTTTAACAATGAATTTGGTCGGCCCAACCTGGCCGGTTATTTTCGTACGTTTGAGCAGTCGGTTGAGGGTGCCAACGGTGAGGAGGTGCGTGGTTACCACAAGCCGATCATGATCGCCGGTGGGATGGGCAATATTCGAGATCAACATGTGATCAAGGCCCCGATCGAGGTCGGCGCCAAGCTGATCTGTCTGGGCGGTCCGGCGATGCTGATCGGACTAGGTGGTGGTGCGGCTTCATCGATGTCTTCGGGCAGCAGTTGCGCCGATCTGGATTTTGCCTCGGTACAGCGGGAAAACCCCGAGCTGGAACGGCGTTGCCAGGAGGTGATCGACGGTTGCTGGCAGCGCGGTAGCAACAATCCGATTGCGTTTATCCATGACGTCGGTGCCGGTGGTTTGTCCAACGCCTTCCCCGAACTGGTCAAAGACGGTGGCCGCGGCGGTGATTTCGGGCTGCGTAACATCAACAACGACGAGCCTGGCATGACGCCGCTGGAGATCTGGTGTAACGAAGCTCAGGAACGCTACGTGATCGCGGTGATGCCGGAAAACATGCCCGAGTTCGAGGCGATCTGTGCCCGTGAGCGCTGCCCCTATGCCGTGGTCGGCACCTCGACCGCCGAGCACCACCTGACCCTTGGCGATAGCCATTTTGATAACAAGCCGGTCGACCTGCCGATGAGCGTGTTGTTCGGCAAGCCGCCGAAGATGCACCGCAGTGTCGAACGCATCGCGTATACGGTACCTGAATTCGACGCGACTCAGATCGACCTGGAACCTGTCTCTTATACACATCT
>SDWN01000296.1 GCA_004195305.1 Neptunomonas sp.
AGATGTGTATAAGAGACAGATGTGGGAGTATCCGCTGGATCTGAGTGCCGCGGAGGTGGATCGATTGCTGGAGCATGTCTGGGAGCTCAAAGAGGTCAACTTCGATTACTTCTTCTTTGATGAAAACTGCTCCTTCCAGCTACTGGAACTGTTAGACCTGATTCGCCCCGAGGCGCGTCTGACCCAGGGCTTTGACCTGCACGCGATCCCGGCTGATACCGTCCGTGCCGTGGTTCGAGCGGGTATCGCGGGCGAGGTAATCTATCGACCCGCCAATCGCACCCAGTTCGATGCGCTGGTAGCGACACTGTCACCCCGGGAACAGCAAGCCGTGGTCAGCCTGAGCCAAGCGCCAGCGTCTCCAACAACGTTCTTTACCCAGCTCCCCGCGCCAAAGCAGAGCCTGCTGGCTCAGGCGGGTTACGACTACCTACGTCTGCAAAAGGATGGCGAAGTCCGCGATGAAGAGGCCAATAAACGCAGCTACCAACTGCTGCAGATGATCAACCAGCTGCCGCGTGTCGCCTTGCCTCAGGCGAAAAAGCCTGCAGACCCGGTAGACGGGCATTTCTCCGGGCTGGCACGAATAGGAATGGGCCAGCGTGATCAACGAACTTATGGCGTCCTTGGTTATCGTGCGGCGTACCAGGATCTGCTCGACGCCGACGCAGGGTTCCCCCGTGGGGCGCAGTTGCAGATGGGTGCTCTGGAATTACGCCACTATAGCGGCGGGACGTTGAAGCTGGAGTCACTCGAACTGGTCTCGATACGCTCACTGTCACTGCGCGACCGGCTGTTTCAGCCCTGGTCCTGGCAAGCCAAGGCAGGGCTTGAGCGCGTCTATACTGACACCCAAAATAGCGATAGTCTGGTGGGTCAGATTACGGCCGGGGGAGGAGGCAGCTATGGCTTCAACCAGCAGCGCAGTACGCTTTTCACCCTGCTCAATGGACGCATTGAATTCAACCATCATTTCAACCAGCCCTTGGCGGCCGGGCTCGGTGCCAGCCTGGGTCTGCGGCATGATTTCGGATCGGTCCAGACACTGGCGGAAACGGACATGATGCAGTTGAGTAACGGTCAGTTGCGACGTCAGTTCTCGGTCGCAGGGCAGTACAATCTATCCCGACAGCAAGGGCTGAGAGTCAATTTCAGGCATCGTCGCCATCCTCAGGGCGCGCAGGACAATAACCTGACACTCGAGTACCGGCACCACCTGCGATGAAGACAGGTCGCACCAGGAGATTAAGCGGGGCACTACGGCAGGCCTCGATGCTGCAGGCCTCGGTGCTGCTGGCTTCGGCGCTGCTGCTCAATGGCTGCGGCTCGGCATCGACCCTGCTGTTTTATCCGATGCAAGACTATATCCGCACCCCGCTGCAACTGGGCCTGGCCTATCAGGATGTCAGCCTGCACACCGAGGATGGGGTGCAACTGTTCGGCTGGTATCTTCCGCCCCAGGGAAAAGTACGGGGCAACCTGCTTTACCTGCACGGCAACGGTGAAAACATCAGCACCCATGTACGCAGTGTCGCCTGGTTACCGGAACAGGGCTATGGTGTGCTGGCGCTGGATTATCGCGGCTACGGTCGGTCCGAAGGGGTGCCCAGGCTGCCCGACGTATTCCTGGATCTGGCGGCGGCCAGTGATTGGCTGTTTGGCCATACCCAACCGCCCTACTACCTGCTGGGGCAAAGCCTGGGTGGCGCGCTTGCGGTTGGTTTTAGCGACAACCCCAGGGCTCAGCAGTACAGCGCCCTGCTTCTGGATGCGCCCTTTGGCCGTTACCAGGATATTGCTCGCCACGCCCTGAGTCATACTCGCTTCAGTCGTTGGTTTCTGAGCCCCGCGGCACGATTACTACCCGACGCTTACGACCCCATCGACAAGATCCAGGCCAGCCGTATTCCTACCCTGTTCTATGCCAGCCCCAATGATCGGATAGTACCGCTGGCACACACCCAAGCGCTCTACCTTGCGGCCCCCGGACCCAAGCAATTGAGCCTGCATCAGGGCCGCCACATCGCCACCTTTGCCGATCCGAGCCAACGCCAGCGGACCCTGACCTTTTTACAGCGCTATAGTCCTAAGCCTGAATAAACTCTAGATCCTCGCCCGGCTATCTGCGTTTCTGCAGCGCCAGGTAGTTATCAATCCCCTGAATTTTATCTTCGGGGTGATGATTCACATAGAGCACCGCCGTCTCACTGCCCGCACAGATCTTTTCGATCAGGGCCAGTACCAGCTGCCGGTTCATATCATCCAGCCCCAGGCAGGGTTCATCGAGGATCAGCAGCGGCGGATGCTTAACCATCGCCCGGGCGATCAGCAGCAAGCGCTGGTCGCCATAGGAGAGTTTGTTGAACGGCTGATCGGCGCGATCACTCATCCCCAACAATGCCAGCCACTGATCGGCGATCTCGCGCTGTTTAGCGCTACTCTTGCTGTACAGGCCGATGCTGTCGTAGAACCCGGAGATGATCACATTGCGCAGCCCGGTGCCGACCCGGTACTCCCACTGCAGCGCGGTGGAGACGTAACCGATAAACTGCTTGATCTGCCAGATACTCTCGCCACTGCCACGCTGGAAGCCAAACACCTTGATATCGTTGGTGTAGCACTGCGGATGGTCACCGGTAATCAACGACAGCAGCCCGGTTTTACCACTGCCGTTAGGACCACTGAGCTGCCAGTGCTGGTTAGGTTGAATGCTCCAGTCGAGCTGATCGATGATCGCATGGCCATCGTACTGGATGCTGATCGCGTTGAGCTGCACCAGTGGCTGGGTTGGATCTAGCCTGGGGATCGAGGTGTCCGGATCGGCCGCAGGTACCGCCAGGTCGGTGGTTTTCAGATGCAGCAACTGATACAGCTCGGCATAGGCTTTGGCGTCATCACGACGCACCTGATGTTGCAATTCACCCTTATCGACATAGGCGATATCAGTAATAAAGTCCGGAAACTCATCGAACCGATTCAGCACCAGCACCATCGGCACCTTGTCGACCAACCCCGCCAGATACTGCTGCAGCAGCGCCAGCGTATCGACATCCAAGCCATCGAAAGGCTCGTCCAACAGTAACAGTTCGGGGTTACTGGCCAGCGCCCGGATCAGCATCACCTTACGCGACTCGCCGGTGGAGAGTTTCCTGAAGGACCGGTCCAGCAGCTCCTCAAGCGCAAACTTGCCGACCAGCTCGGCGGCCAATTCGGGATCGGCGCACTCGGCATACAGAATCTCGCGCACCGGCGTACCTGCGCTGATCACATCCATAATATCGGCATCGTCTTTCTTGCGCTCGGCCTCGATCAGCTCGGCCTGGGCTTCAAAGGAGACCAGCCCCACCCGCGCTGGCAAACCTTCAATGGTGCCCGACAGCCGTTCACCGACACCGGCCAGCACCGCCGCCAGCGCAGACTTACCGGCACCGTTGGTGCCGGTAATCACCCAGTGCTGCTCGGGTTCAATCTGCCAGTTGATGTTAGTGAGCTGAAAGCGGTCATCGAAGTTGACGGCCAGATTCTCCAGCCGGATAGGTGCGCGAGTCGTCATATCTGTCCAGTTGTAGTTGAAATATCAACATTAAAAAAAAAGGCCAAGATAATAATCCCGGCCTTTATTTTATCCTGCCGGTGCATTCACACAGGCAGTGATCGCTTGGTGGTTATCAATCGCCTTATACGATCTTCTTCATGTCAGCCATGTGGCCACGCAGTACACCACCGATCGCTTCCACCGGATGGCTGCGCAGTGCGCTGTTCACTTCTATCAGACGGGCGTTATCAACCCCGTTGTCGTCAACCGCCAGACCATGCCCGATCACATCGGTATCGATCTTGGTCATAAAGTCAGCCAACAGTGGCAGACACGCATGGTTGTACAGGTAGCAGCCATATTCGGCGGTATC
>SDWN01000531.1 GCA_004195305.1 Neptunomonas sp.
ATCGCACGCCTTTCGAGCGAAGAGTTTACCGAAGCGATGACCAAGGTGCGGCCGTTTCGGCGCCTGCGTGAAATCGATCTGGATAGCTACAACTTCTCCACGGTGTTGGTGGACCCACCGCGTTCCGGGTTGGATGAGGGGACTCGCACGTTGGTGCAGAACTACCGCTTTATACTCTACGTTTCCTGTAGTCCGGAGACCCTGGAGCGAGACCTTGAAACCTTGAATCAGACCCATCGGATCGAGCGCATGGCGCTTTTTGATCAGTTTCCCTATACCCCGCATAAAGAATCAGCCGTGCTGCTGGTGCGGCGTTAATCGATGGGTCGCCTTGGACTGTTGGCTAGAGATTAAATCAGTGACGGCAACGAGGTTCTGAGATATGGTTGAGTTAATTGGTTGGTTATTGCCGGTAGGTTCTTTCGAGTAGGGTCTTTTTAGTTAATTCTTTCTAGTAAGTTAATGTCGGCGTTGTCCGGTGGTGAGGAAATAGATGAATTCAAATCTGCACGCATTGGTTGAGACGGCCATCGCCGAGTATGTTCCGCCCTATAGTCAGCAGAGCCTTAAGCAGGCCCGGGCGATTAAGTCGATCCATGTAGAAGGGTCTTGCTGTCAGTTGACGATTGAACTGAGCTATCCACTAAAGTCGCTCAGGGCTGCGATCGAGTCCCAGTTACGTGATCTGGTATTGGCTATTACCGGGATCGAATCGCTGACGCTGGAACTGGGTAGTAAGCTGATCGCGCATAAAGCCCAGAAAAATCTAAAAAGTTTAGAGAATGTTCGTAACATCATCGCCGTGGCCTCGGGTAAAGGGGGGGTGGGTAAATCCACTACTACCGTTAACCTGGCGTTGGCGCTGGCTGCAGAGGGTGCGCGGGTCGGGATTCTCGATGCCGATATTTACGGACCCAGTCAGGGGTTGATGCTGGGGGTTGAAGCCGGGACCAAGCCGCAAGCGGCGGACAATGCGATGCATCCGGTCGTTGTGCATGGGCTGCAATTGATGTCGATGAGCTTATTGGTCGATGACGATCAGCCGATGGTATGGCGGGGGCCGATGGCCAGCGGCGCATTACAGCAGTTATTGACCCAAACACTCTGGGATGATCTGGATTACCTGTTCGTCGATATGCCCCCGGGCACCGGTGATATCCAGCTGACGCTGGCACAAAAGGCACCGATTACCGGAGCGGTGATTGTGACTACGCCGCAAGATATCGCCCTGCTGGATGCTCGCAAAGGGATCGAGATGTTCCGCAAGGTCGACGTGCCGATACTGGGTATCGTCGAGAATATGAGCCTGCATATCTGCAGTCAGTGTGGCCATAGCGAACCGATCTTTGGTGAGGGGGGGGGCGAACAGATCGCCGCCAACTATGAGGTCGATCTGTTGGGACAGTTGCCGTTAAAACTGTCGATCCGGCAACAGGCCGATGCCGGCCAGCCAACACAGGTGAGTCAACCTGATTCCGAAGAAGCGGGCCATTACCGTGATATCGCGTTGAAACTTGCCGCAGCGCTGGCGGCCCGAGCTAAAAATTACGCCAATCTGTTCCCTGAGATCGTGGTGCAGAACGACTGATTGAAGCGCGCGCAGATTAGGTATGGATACGCTGCTATTTAGTGCGGTATTTTTAGCGCGTAGCGGGTATGATACGGCGGTTTATCCGTACCTAAACCAGACACCTTAGGGTTGCAAAGAAAACTATGGGTATCAAGTCAGACAATTGGATTCGCAAAGCAGCTCAGGAGCAGGGGATGATTACCCCGTTTGAGTCGGGTCAGGTGCGTACTAAGGGGGACCAGCGTATTGTCTCCTATGGTACCTCCAGCTATGGTTACGACGTCCGCTGTTCCAACGAGTTCAAGATATTCACCAACATCAACTCGTCAATTGTCGATCCTAAAGACTTCGATCATCAGAGCTTTGTCGACGTGGTCTCCGATGTGTGCATTATTCCTCCGAACTCCTTTGCTTTGGCGCGTACCGTGGAGTATTTCAAGATTCCCCGTGATGTGCTGACCATCTGCTTGGGCAAGAGCACCTACGCGCGTTGCGGAATTATCGTTAATGTCACCCCGCTGGAACCCGAGTGGGAAGGGCATGTCACCCTTGAATTTTCCAATACGACGCCGTTGCCAGCTAAGATTTATGCCAACGAAGGCGTTGCCCAGATGCTGTTTTTGGGTGCCGATGAGGTGTGTGAAACCTCTTACAAAGATCGGAACGGTAAGTACATGGGCCAGACCGGCGTTGTTGTACCGCGAACGTGACCCATCTTATGATTCCGAATCTAGAGAAGATTACCGCCTTCTGGTGTGATGTGGTGAATACCATCGACGGTTTGCTGGAGGAGACGGACGAGCAGTCTGCGCATGGTCTGCTGAGCCAGTATGAACACCAGTTAAAAGGGATCGATGATAATCTGACGTTTCATTTTGAGCGCAATGAGGAGGATGATCGGATTGAGATGGTGATCGGCTGCGATGGCTATACGCAATCGATAGCGGCCGTTTTAAGCTTGGTCGATGCTGCTCCTATGATCGATGGCGTGCAGGTCATTGCGTTTAATGGTCGGTTGGACCCGATGCCCGCGCTGATCCGTGTCGGCGATGATGAGTATGCGCTGGATCAGTTCTGGTTCAGCCAGCGACTTGATGGCGGTGAGTACCATCTTTCGGTGTTTCTTGAGGGGCTCGATGATATGGACGGTAATCCGGTGGTTGAGGCGGTGATGGTCTACCTCGACGCGCTCCTGGGAGAGTTCGATCTGATGACCCGGGTGGCAACGCTGAGCTGGTACGACAAGCCGGTGGACCCGATAGATTTTGGTTTGCTACCGCTGGCCGCGCTACGCGACAGCTTTGAGGGGCTTAGGAAGCAGGTCCGGCTGATTGGTGTGACCCTGCACTAAGGAAACCCAGAGCCTGCAGCGAACACATTGGACCTGCACCTAGCAATAGAGAGTTACTGTCAGGTTACAACAACAAGACAGCTTGTATAAAAACGGCATTGAATATCTCTATTCAATGCCGTTTTTAGTTTTATACCCGTGACCTTTGTGGTTACGGATTAGTTATTAGATAAAACACAGACTTTATCGTCATCCGAGTCTTCATAACAGTCAAACATACACCCCCCCCTTTCGTTGATAGTTGCCTTCAATGCGCCGCGTTGATTATTTCAGTGTAGTTGCCGTTCTCGCATTGTGCCTGGCCTTATTAACCCGCGCTGGCCCATTGTTGGTACTAGCGGATCGGCAGGCTCTTGTGTATCGCTCAGTGCCTTTGGGCGCGGTAGCGAATTGAAAAAAAACGCGATTATGCTGTGGCCATGACGTAAATTTAGGTATAACCAAGGTTATTGTATTGGTAGTGTGAATCTACGTATTAAGAGGATCTGGACGATGGCGGTCAAAGTAGGTATCAACGGTTTTGGGCGGATGGGGCGGCTGGTGTTTCGTCATGGTTGGCGCCAATCGGAATTAGAGATCGTCAAAGTGAATGATCCCGGTGGTGATGCCGCTACCATGGCGCATCTGCTTGAGTTTGATTCGGTCCACGGACACTGGGATATTGGTCTGGGGTCTGATCAGGATGGGCTGCGGGTTGGCGGCAGCTCGGTCGCTTATAGTCAGGATCGCAGTATCGATGAGGGGGATTGGTCCGGCTGTGATCTGGTCATCGAAGCCAGTGGCGCGCATAAGCAGATTGCGCAGCTAGAGCGGTATCTGGCTCAGGGGGCCAAGCGGGTGCTGGTGACGGCGCCGGTCAAAGAGCCCGAAGTCTTGAACGTAGTGATGGGGGTTAATGATCATCTCTACGACCCGGCAAAACACCGTATCGTTACAGCGGCATCCTGTACCACCAACTGTCTGGCACCGGTGGTTAAGGTGCTGCATGAAAATATCGGTATACATCATGGCGGAT
>SDWN01000764.1 GCA_004195305.1 Neptunomonas sp.
CAGAAACTGTATCGCTGAGAGGTTAATGGCCAGCCGACCGGTCACCAATCCCTTGTCCCACCATGGCTTCGCTTCGACGCACGCCTTGCGGATAATCTCCTCGCCAATGCGGACGATATGGCCGCTTTCCTCGGCCAGGGGAATAAATATATCCGGCGCGATGACACCGTGCTCGGGGTGTACCCAGCGTGCCAGTACTTCCATGCCCTGAATTTCACCGGTAGCCAGGCTCACTTTGGGCTGGTAGTGCAACAGCAACTCATCGTTGTCGATCAGCTGATGCAGCTGCTGCTCCAGCTCCATCCGAAACAGCGTGTTCTTACTCATCTCCGCCGTATACGGCTGAGCCGTATTTTTGCCGTTATTCTTCGCGTGGTACATGGCGATATCGGCAAAACGCAGCAGGTCCTTGTAGTCGCTTCCGTGATCCGGATAGACCACGATCCCGATACTGGCAGAAACGCTCACTTCATGGCCCGCAAGATTAATGGGGCGCGCGACGGATGCCAGAATGCGCTCGGTGACCAGGGTTATTTCACTGGGATCGTTTATCTTTTCCAGCAGCAGCGTGAACTCGTCCCCGCCTAAGCGTGCCACCGTATCGCAATCACGAATACACTCAGCCAGCCGGTTGGAGACATCCCTTAGCAGAATATCCCCAGCGGCGTGCCCCAGTGTGTCATTGACGGTCTTGAAATTATCGAGATCGAGAAACAAGATCGCCATCTGGTGCTTATTGCGTTTCGCGGTCTCTATGCCGTGTACGATACGGTCCATAAACAGGGTCCGGTTAGGCAGGCCGGTCAGGCTGTCGTAGTTCGCCATATAGCGCAGCTTTTCTTCCGCATTCTTGCGATAGGTGATGTCCGAGAACGCGCCAATATAATGGCTCACACTGCCCTGATGATCTTTTAGCACGCTGACCTGGAGCTCCTGCGGGAAATAGGTGCCATCTTTTTTGACCCCCCAGACCTCCCCTTGCCAACCGCAACCCGTACTGGCGACTGTAAGCGCTTCGGGACTCAGGGCCAACGCATTGCTTTTATCCAGGGGTTGGATCAAGGGCTGACCCAGCACCTCGCATGCCGCATAGCCGGTAATGTCGGTAAAGGCATCATTGACTTTGAGCACCCTCAGCTGTTCATCGCACACCCATACCGCATCGGATATGCTCTCGAACGACTTAGCGGCAAGCAATAAGTCCTGCTCGGTCTGCTTCAAATGGGATATGTTTTTCAGGGTTCCGGAAAGTCGCTGCGGCTTGCCTTGCTGATCATGCTCGACGATCTTGCCCCGATCTAGCAGCCACTGCCACAGATCATTATTGTCTTTAACCCGATAGCTGGCTTCAAAGTAATCGGTTTTGTCGGCCAAGTGATCATTGAGGCGCTGTTTCAGCTCGGCAAAATCTTCTGGGTGAACCACCGACTCGAGCGCATCGATACTGTGCCGGATCCGCGATAACGGCAGCGGCAGCGGGTTCTCCCGCGAGAACGCGCCGGTGTGCAGGTTCCAGCTCCAGAACTCATCGCCACTGCCCCACAGCGACAGCTTCAAGCGCTGTTGATTCTCTTGGATCTCCTCGATATAACGCTGGATGCTCGCCTGCTGTGCCATGCGGTCCTGTTCATGTCGACTATCTTGGTTCTCAATATCTTGGTACTGCTTATCGAGCAGCAGTTCGACAAAGTCACGGTGCCGTTTTAACTCGATATGGATCTTAACCTTGGCTTTGAGTATGGGCAGGCAGATCGGCTTGGTCAGGTAATCAACAGCCCCCAGTTCCAACCCCCTGATCTCCTCCTCTTCGGTCGCTTTAGCGGTCACGAAAATAACCGGAATATTGGCGTACTTCTTATCCCGCTTGATACGCTCACAGACCTCGTATCCGTCCATTTCCGGCATCATGATATCGAGCAGAACAAGATCCGGCGGATTGTTGGAATGGACGATACTCAGCGCTTTGGCCCCGTCCATCGCCACCAGCGTCGTGTAATGCTCCTTGAGCGCATTGAGCATCACTTTGATATTGATGGGCTCATCGTCAACCAGCAGGACGGTCGGGCGAAAGTTTTGTGGTTCCATAGGGTCGCTATTCCTGTAGGTAACGATACCGTTATTGGGCTTCAAGATGTTGCTGCAGGGCGGACAGTGCAGCGCCCGCCTGGTCGAATAAAAAACTGTTGAGATGGGATTCCAGCTGCTCCGAATAGGCGAGTAACGCCCCATATGCCAACTGGGGCTTCAGCTGCTCGTAGTGATCCAGCGAGTCGGCATTGCTCTCATTAATCAGCAGGGCCAGTGCATCTAGCTTGGGCTTAATCTGAGCATAGTCGATGGCCGGCGCATCCGGTTCCGATAAGGCGTGGCTGGGGGCCAGCCGGGATGCGATCGGGGCAACTTGTGCGATGCTCCGTTCGACCCGTGCCAGATGGTGATAGAGATCCACCAGCATGGGTTCAAATTGCGCTGCACTTTTTTCCGTTGACTCGACCGATACCTCGACAGACGACCCTACTGCGGCTCCGATCGCTACCGCCTCTTGCTCCTCACTCAACGCCTTGGCCTGGTGCTCAATCACTTGGGTCGCCAGGGCCAGATCCATGAGACCCAGGTTGGAGGCAACCCCTTTGAGACCATGGGCCAGCCGCCGGGTGTCGGCATAGTCACGCTGCAGGATCAGCTGGCGCAACTGCTCATCGGCGCCTTGGTATTGGCGTTGAAAATCCTGAAGCAGGGTGCGATAGAGCGCCGCATTGCCCCCTACCCGCGCCAACGCCGTGGCAATCTCGATCCCGGGTAGCTGTTCAGGAAGCGACAACTCAGAAGCCTCCGATTCCTGTGCCGCGCTATCCATCCGGCAGGGGGTGCGGTCAGCGGCGGGAATCCACCGCCCCAGCACGTCCCACAGTCGATCCATCTCCAGTGGCTTACTGAGGTAATCGTTGCAACCGGCCTCCCGGCACTCTTCGATAACCCCCTTGATCACATTGGCCGTCATGGCCACCACCGGCAGTTGCTCAAGGTGCGGACGAGCACGGATCTGTTGGGTGGCTTCCAACCCGCCCAGAACCGGCATCTGCAGATCCATCAAGACCAGATCGAAGCACTCACTCTCTAGCAGGTCCAGCGCCTGCTGACCATCATCGGCAACACTGACATGGATGCCGGCCCGACTCAGGATCTCTGCAGCGATCTGCTGGTTGATAATCACATCGTCGACCACCAGCACGCGCGCGCCGGCGATCTGTTTCTGGATCCGTTGACGCGCCTGCTGACTCTGCCCGGCATCGTCAAATTTTGCGACCCGTAGCGTCTGCCCCAGAGCCGAGGCAACCGCATCATACAGCTCGGAACGCTTAACAGGACGGTCGACCACCAACACCTCACGCGCCGTTTCCGCTCGGAGCCCCGTTTGAGATAGAAATATCACCGGTAACGACCATAGCAGGGCATGCCGAGAGAGCTCCTCGAGGATCGATTCGAGCGGCGCGGCAGCGCCTGCGGGAACATCAATCAGCAGCAGTGCGTTGTCGCAATGACCCGGCTCGAGGGCCATTGCCGCCTGGGCCTGATCGAGGCTCTGAACGCTCACCGGCTGCAACCTCCAATCGCGCAGGGTTGCTTCCAGCATCTGTTGCTGGGCGCCCTCAAAGCATAGCAGCAGCACCCTGCGGTCATGAACAGACACGGGCAGCGGCGGTATAAAGGTTTGGTCCGACCGCTCGGACAGGTCAAACTGCGCCGTCAGGGTAAACGTCGATCCCCGCTCAGGCTGGCTAACCACGCGGATGTCGCCGCTCATCAACTCACTCAGACGTTTGGAGATCGTCAGCCCCAGACCGGTTCCTCCGTACTTGCGGGTCGTAGTGGCGTCGGCTTGAGAGAAGGCATCAAACAGGGTGTCAATTCTGTGGTTGTCGATGCCG
>SDWN01000770.1 GCA_004195305.1 Neptunomonas sp.
CCGTATTGGGCATCGACGTTGAGCCCCATGAAACCCAGCTCGGCGAGCTGTTTGAGGTTGCCCAGAAACAGTTCGCGATCGCCCTCGTGATCCAGTTTTTCGGCAACGGGTGCCAGTTCGGTTTGTGCGAATTTGCGCGCCATATCTTGAATCATGGCCTGATCTTCGGTTAATGAAAGATCCATAACGTACCTCGTTGGGCTGCGACTACTCGCAGCGAGCAAAAGCGAGAATTAAATCAGTTCGAGGGCAACAGCGGTCGCCTCACCGCCGCCAATACACAAAGAGCCGACGCCGCGCTGCATGCCGCGCTGCTTCAGGGCGTAGATCAGCGAGACCAGTATTCGCGCACCCGAACAGCCGATCGGATGACCCAGCGCACAGGCACCGCCATTGACGTTAACTTTGGCAGAATCCAGCCCCAGCTCCTGGATCGCCAGCAGGGTAACGACGGCAAAGGCTTCGTTGATCTCGTACAGATCGACCTCATCTTTGCTCCAGCCGATAGTGTTCAGTAGTTTTTGCACGGCGGTGATCGGGGCGATGGTGAACTCGGCCGGTTTCTGTGCATGGGTGCTGTGACCGACAATACGCGCCAATGGCGTTAGGCCACGTGCCTGAGCCTCGCTTTCGCGCATCAGGATCAGCGCGGCAGCGCCGTCGGAGATGGAGCTGGAGTTAGCCGCCGTCACGGTGCCGTCTTTTTTGAAAGCAGGACGCAGCTGGCGGATTTTGTCCAGGTTGGCGTTGCCCGGTTGCTCATCGATGCTGACCAGCTGTTCGCCGCGGCGGGTCTTGATACTGACCGGGGCGATTTCCGCTTCGAACTCACCGGCGTTGATCGCGCGTAAGGCGCGGTTCAATGATTCGATGGCGAAGTCGTCCATGGTTTCCCGGCTGACCTCATACGCGTCAGCGCTCTGTTGTGCGAAGCTGCCCATCAGGCCGCCTTCATACGCATCTTCAAGGCCATCGAAGAACATTGAGTCGAGTACCTGGCCGTGACCCATACGCATCCCCGCGCGTGCCTTGGGCAGCAGATAGGGCGATTGGCTCATGTTTTCCATGCCGCCAGCAACCATGATCTGGGCACTACCGGCCTTGATCTGGTCGTGAGCGTCCATCACCGCCTTCATCCCCGAACCACACATCTTGTTAATGGTGGTGCAGCCTGCTGCCAGGGGCAGATCTGCGCCCAGTGCCGCCTGTCGAGCCGGGGCCTGCCCCAGGCCAGCAGGTAACACACAGCCCATGATCACCTGATCGATATCGCTGGCCTGCAGGCCGGAGCGGGCAACGGCCGCGCTGATCGCAGTGGCGCCCAGTTGCGGTGCTCGAACCTCGCTGAGTGCGCCCATCATGCCGCCCATCGGGGTGCGGGTGGCGGCGACTATAACAATGGCATCGGTTGGGTGAGTCATGGTTGGGCCTCGTGGTGAGTTGGGTGAGTCACAGAGTTGGCCAATGGCGGGTTCTGCGGCTGCATCGCTTAAAAGGGAAACAATCAGGGTGCTACTATGACCGGTTATAAGGTGACAATAAATGACACTATGTGACCAATGGCTTCACAAAATGTTACAGTCTGGGTTGGTTTTGTAATCAGGGATCCCTGCCATGGCGACGGTCGCTATCCATTATCTCAACGCCGCGTTGGCCTGCGCTGAACGCTGCGGGCATGATCGACAGCAGCTGTTGTTGCAGCTGGGTATCGGGCCGCAACAGCTGCAGCAGCCCCGGGCACCTGCCGAGCAGATGGCTCGGTTGGTTCAGGCGGTATGGCAGCTGCTCGAGGACGAATTTATGGGCTGCACCGCACATCCCTGTAAACGCGGTGTGTTTGCACTGATGGCGCGGCATGTGCTGCACTACGAAACCCTGGAGGTGATGCTGCAGCAGGGAATCGAATTTTATAATCTGTTTTGCGACGATATCTCGATGCGGTTAAGCCGCCGTAATGGCAGCGCGGAGTTGGAGGTCCTATTTCGCTACCCGGAGCAGGATCCCGACTGTTTTTATCGCGAGTTCTGGATGGTGATCTGGCACCGCTTTTCCAGTTGGCTGATCGGGCGCAGTATTCCGTTGCTGCAGATCAGCTTTCCCTATCCGGTTCCAGTACATGCCAGCGAACTGAAGTTTCTGTTTCCCTGTCCTCACCGGTTCAATCAGCCGAGCCTTAAATTCAGCTTTAGTGCTGACTTTCTCACCCAGCGCTCGGTGCGAACCCCGCGCGATCTGGCGCATTTTTTACGCGATTCCCCCGCTGGGCTGATGACAATTGCCGACGACGATCTCAGTTATCGGGCCCGCATCCGTAGAGATCTGCTGCGTCCCTTTAAGGGGCCGCTGCAGCTGCCCCCGTTTGAGCGGTTGGCGCAGAGTTATGGCCTGAGTAGTCAAACCTTGCGGCGTCGGCTAAAAGCCGAAGATTGCAGCTACCCGCAGATCAAGGATGAGATTCGCCAGGATCTGGCGATTGAAAAGCTGCGCATCCGGCAGCTGCCGATCGCCGAAATAGCCCAGCAGTTGGGGTTTAGCGAGTCCAGAGCGTTTACCCGCGCGTTTCGGCACTGGACCGGCTGCTCGCCGAGCGAGTATCGGCAGCGCGGAGTTAAACCGGTTAAAGCACTCTGAGATCGGTCTATACTGAGAGTTCACCTTAAATGCTTGGCATTTAAACCTTGCCGATGCATCGCAGGTTTGTTTTGAAGCGGTTCGACAGGTGTTCGCTTCGTGGCCCGCTATGCTTAAGCCATTCTCTCTGCTGGAGGCCGCAGTATGCCTCGACGATTCATCCTTATTAGCCGCTGGTTACTGTTTTTTTGCTGTGCAGGCTGGCTGCTACCGGTGCATGCCTGGTCATTTCTAAACGATCGGTCGGGCACCCATGCTCCGGCGGTCGGCAAGTTGCTGGTGGCGATGCCGGGGTTGGACAGTCCGCGCTTCAGTGCCACGGTGATCCTGCTGCTGCGTTATTCGCCAGCCGGGGCTGCCGGGCTGATCATCAATCGTCCGACGCGGATCACGCTGGCGGCTGAGTTTGAGGGTCAGATCAGCGAGTCTCAGAGCCGCGAAGCGCTGTTCTGGGGCGGGCCGGTGGAGATGGATAAGCGGCTGATGCTGGTGGAAAAATCAATAGAGGTTGAATCTTCCGAGACGCTGGTGCCGGTGTTGGAAACGCTCTATCTGACCAATGACCTGAGCCAGCTGCAACAGCCGCAGGATCAGCGCTCGCCGCGGTTTCGGATCTTCGCGGGTTACGCCGGTTGGACGCGGTCACAGTTAGAGCGGGAGATTGAGAATGGAGACTGGCTGGTATTACCGGGCACTGTCGAGCGGGTGCTGCAAGCCGACACCCGCGCGATCTGGCCGCAACTGATCTATCCGCTACGGGGGTGGATGGCGGCCAGTTCTATTAATCCCTGGCAGGTGTCGTTACGAGTCGCTTCCGCGCGTTAGTGCTGCGGCGGTGACGATAAAAGCCCTCCAGGCTATAGATCGCTAACGCCAGCCAGATCAGGCTGAACCCGACGATGCGCGGGCCACTGAACTCCTCATTAAATATCCAGATTCCGACCAGCATCTGAATACTCGGGCCGATATATTGCAATAATCCCAACAGGGTCAGAGTGATCCGCTGTGCGCCGTAGGCGAACCAGATCAGCGGCAGGGCGGTTGCGATACCGGTACCGGCAAACAGCAGGTCATCGTTCAAGCTGCCTTGACCAAACTGGGCTTGGCCCTGGCTGCCGAGATAAAACAGATAAGCGAGTGCGGGCAGGGCAATGACAACGGTCTCCAGTGATAAGCCCTCGATCGACGCTAAGGGCGAGCGTTTGCGGATCAAACCGTAGCAGCCAAAGCTGAACGCCAGAATCAAAGCGATCCAGGGTGGTTCGCCGTAGGCGACGGTCATATAC